>NZ_NEWI01000229.1:0-3055 GCF_002135005.1 Halorubrum sp. SD612
GGAACTGCTTCTGCGGGGCGGGCGGCGGGCCGGGCTCGCGGAAGTGGAAGCCGATCAGCAGGTACGAGCAGAGCCCGACCAGCTCGAAGAACATGAACGCCATCAGCAGGTTGTCGGCGACGACGAAGCCGAGCATCGACGCCGTGAAGAGGCCGAGCCCGGCGTAGTAGCGCGGTAGGCCGGTCTCGCCCTCGTCGTTCATGTAGCCGAGCGAGAAGACGTGAACCAGAAGCGCCACGAGCGTCACGATGACGAGCATGAGCGCCGACAGCGGGTCGATCAGGACGCCGAACGTGAGTTCGATGTCGGTCGGCCCGATCCCCGCGCCGCCCTCGCTCGCCCAGTGGTACAGCGTCTCGTCGTACGCCCGTCCGCCCGCGACGGTCGCCGCGACCCAGATCGACAGCAGGAACGAGCCCGCGGTCGCGGCGATGCCGCCGAAGGCCCCGCCCTTCGGGAGGTACCTGCCCGCGCCGAGCGCGACCAGGAACGAGAAGAACGGTAAGAGTACGATCGCCGGAACGTATGCGAATGCGTCCACCATCTTACCACCTCATCTCCGCGGGAACGGTCACGTCTGTCGTGCCGAAGTTACGGTATAACACGAGTATGATGCCGATACCGATAGCGACCTCGGCGGCGGCGAGCGCGATGACGAACAGCGCGAACACCTGCCCGGTGAGGTCGCCGTAGTACAGCGCGAACGCGACGAAGTTGATGTTGGCCGCGTTCATCATGAGCTCGACGCTCATGAGGAAGTACAGCGCGTTCCGTCGCGTCAGCACGCCGAACAGTCCGATACAGAACACGGCCGCCGCCAACAGCAGGTACCACGACGGGGGGATCGAGGCGGCGACGGCGGTCATCGCCGGTCACCTCCGTCGCGTCCGCCGTCGGTGACCGCCTGCCCGAGCGCGGAGACGATGGAGTCGCCCTCCTCGCGTTTGGCCAGGTACACTGCGCCGTCGACCGCGACGTCGAGCGCGACCGCGGCGATCAGGAACGCCGCGAGGAACCCCTCCGCGGGGATAGTGGCGACGTCGTACGCGCCCAGATCGAACAGGGCGTACCCGATGTTGTGGACGACCGAGGCGTCGGCCGGGAAGCCCGTCTCCTCGAAGCCGAACGTCGCCGCGCTGGCCGTCGCGGCCAACACCGCGAACAGCCCGCCCACGGCGATCGCGGGTGCGATACGGGAGCCGCGGCTCTCGTCGTTGCTCACGCGCTACTCACCTCCGTTTCGGTATCCATTCGCGTGAGCATCACGGCGAACGTGACTAAGATGAGGACCCCGCCGACGTAGACGAGGATCTGCATGGCGGCGATGAACTCCGCCCGCAGCATCACGTAGTGCACCGCGACGCTCGTGAGGGCTCCGCCCAGAAGCAGCGCGGCGTGGAACACGTCGCGCGCCAGGACGACCCCGAGGGCGAACGCCAGCGTGACCGCGGCGAACAGCCCGAACGCGATGGTAGCATAAACCATTGTGTTTGTCTCCTATGAGAACCCCTTTGAAGATTTCGAGACGTGCCCGCTACTGGTAGTCGACCTCGCCGTCGCCCTCCCCGATCCACGCGCCGCGATCGGGGTTGCGGGACTCCAGCGGGTCGATTCCCTTGTACCACGGGACGTTCTTGAGCTGTTCTTTGTTGAACACGAAGTCGTCTTTCGTGTCCGCCGTGAACTCGAAGTTCTGCGTCAGCAGGATGGCGTCGACGGGGCAGACCTCCTCGCAGAGCCGGCAATAGATACACTGCCCGATGTGGAGGTTGTACTGCTCGCCGTTGCGCTGGTCGTCCTGAACGATCTGGATCGTGTCGTTCGGACAGACGTTCTCGCACTGCCGACACCAGATACACCGCTCCTGGCTGAACTTGTGAACCCCGCGGAACCGGGGGCTCACCTCGGGCGCGTCCTCCGGGTATTCCACCGTGAACGTCGTCCCGTCCAGCGCGTGTTTCATCGTCGTCGCCATGGATTTCATGAGTCCGATCATATTACGCGATCACCCCCACGATTACGGCCGTGAGCACCAGGTTCGCGAACGACAGCACGAGCATTCCCTTCCAGCCGATCTCGATCAGCTGGTCGATACGGACGCGCGGCAGCGCCGCGCGGGCCCACTGCGTGAACAGGAAGAAGCCCCAGATCTTCACCACGAACCAGATGAAGCCGATGCTCTCCGGGCCGGGACCGGACGCCCCGCCGAGGAACGTCACGGCGAGGATCGCCCCTCCGAGGAAGATGTGGACGAACTCTCCGAGGTAGAAGAGGACGAAGTACGCCGAGGAGTACTCCGTCTGGTACCCCGCGACGATCTCCGTCGGCGCCTCGGGGATGTCGAACGGGTTCCGACCGATCTCGGCCATGTTCGCCGTGAGGAACAGCACGAACGCGAACGGGTTCACGAACGCGTACCACGACGGGATGGCGACGCCGCCTATCGACACGAGCGTCTCCGTCTGCGCGCCGACGACGCCGCTCATCTGGAGCGTCCCCGAGAAGATCACGACGGACATCGCCGTGACGATGAGCGGGATCTCGTACGCGAGGTTCTGCGCCACCGCGCGGAGGCCGCCGAGCAGCGAGTACTTGTTGTTCGACGCGTAGCCGGCCATCACCAGCGAGACGGACGCGATCGACGCGAACGCGAACACCAGCGCGAACCCGACCTCCGGGTCCGCGAGGTGGAGGTTGATCGGGCCGAGCCGCCCCATCGGGATGACGGAGAAGCCGAGCAGCGCCGACGCCGGCAGGAGGATCGGCGCGATGTCCCACGAGGGACGGTCGACGCCCTCGGGGATGATGAGCTCCTTCGCGAGGAGCTGGACCGCGGCCGCCGGGATGATGAGAAGCCCGTACGGGCCGATCCGGTCGACCGCGATCCGATCGGTGAACGCGGCCGTGATCTTCCGTTTCGCCCACGGACCCGCGACGCCCGTGAACGCGAGGATGATGTTCCCGACGACGAACGCGGCGACGAGCGACGCCGCGACCTCGCCGATGACGCTGTCGAGCCCGAGCGTGTCGACGATGAACTCGGGGAACAGCTGTG
>NZ_NEWI01000022.1:0-28714 GCF_002135005.1 Halorubrum sp. SD612
CCGAGGTCGGCATCTCGACCGGCAAGATCCACGCCCGCGGGCCGGTCGGACTGGCGGGGCTCACCACGTACAAGTACTACCTCGAGGGCGACGGCCACCTCGTCGCGAGCTACAGCGGCGAGGACGCGGTCCCGTTCACGCACCGCGAGCTCGACGGCGCCGAGTGGACGCCGGGCTCGCTGTCGACGCGATAGCGACGGCGCCGATACCCCGTCGGTCCGATCGCCGCCAGTCGGTCGGCCCGTGACTGCGCGGACCGCGAGGGGCGGGCAGCCGACCCGTGCCAGTCGTCACTCGCCCGTCGCGCCGGGGACGATCGTCACCGGCACCGATGCTCCCTCGGCGACGGCGAACGCGGTGTTCCCCTCTCGGAGCGACGCCAACTGACCCTTCGACCGGTGGCCGATCACGATGTGCTCGACGGCGACGTCGTCCGACATATCGACGAGCTGTTTCCCGACCGCCGTTCCGGACCGAAGCCCACTCCGGTCGAGATGTTCGAGCGTGACCGTCGTCCCAACGCCGATATCCTCGACGAACGACTCGATCTCGTCGCGGAAGCTCCGCTCCGCCCCAGACGCGCTCGCGTTGCTGATGACGTGGGCGACCGTCAGCGACTGACAGGTCGCCTGGGCCAGCCGCGCCGCGGTCTCGATCACCGCCTCGTAGCGGTCGTCGTCGCTGATGGCAGCGAGAATAGCCATACGCCTCTCACGTGTCAGATAATATTAACCGTTGCTCCGGTCGAGGTCGGTCGTCCGTTCGCCCCGCTCGTCGCCCGCCGGAGGCGCGGGCGCCACCGTGACGGGCCGGAGTCCTCCCAGTCAGGCGTCGAACTCCGGCAGTCGCCCGCCGTCGACGGCGACGTTCTCGCCGCTGACGTACGCGGCGGCGTCGCTCAGGAAGAACCGGAGCGGCGCGGCGACGTCCTCGAAGCCCGCCGGGCGGCCGCGGGGGAAGTCCTCGACGCCGGCCTCGGTGTTCGAGACGGCGAACGGCGAGACGGCGTTGACCGTGATCCCGTCGTCGCTGGTGTCCGCCGCCAGCATCCGCGTGAACATGAGCACGCCCGTCTTCGCGACGAAGTAGGGGAAGTTCACGGGGTGGGCGTGCATCCGGTCGCTGTCGGCGAAGCCGAGGTTCACGATTCGGCCCCACCCCTGGTCGCGCATGGCGGGCAGGGCCCGACGCGAGCAGAGCACCGTGCCGTAGAACGTCGTCTCGACCACGTTCCGCCACGACTCCCACTCGATGTCGCTCCAGTGGCGAGCGTCGAAGTCGCCGACGTTGTTGACGAGGATGTCGACCGACCCGACCTCAGCCTCCACCGTGTCGAACAGCTTGTCGACGGCGTCCGGGTCGGTGATGTCGGCTTGAGCGGTGACTGCGGTCCCGCCTCGCTCGCGGACCTCCTCGGCGGTGGCGGTCGCCGCCGCCTCGCTCTCGTTGTAGTGTACCACGACGTCGGCGCCGCAGTCGGCGATCGAAAGCAATAGCTCGCGGCCGACGCGCTTCGCGCTGCCGGTCACGAGGGCGGTCCGTCCGCTCAGGTCGGGGCGTAGCTCCATGCGGGATCCATGTACCGGATCGCTCCTAAGCGTTCCTCACGGATCGCGGCGTCGGCGGTCGGTGGTCGGCATCGCCTCGAAAAAGCAGTGGCGCGACGGCGACCGGCGATTCGACCGCCGGGTTACTCGTCGTCGCCGCCGTCCGTGAGGATCTCGACGTCCGTCGCCTCGCCGGGTTCGGACAGCGACGGGTCTTCGGCGGTCTCCTCGGTCGTCGCCTCTTCGTCTCGCGTCCACTCTCGCGGAGTGCGTCCGTGACACATGGTACAGTATAACATACTGATTGCGGAGGATTAAATCCTCGGTCGCGATCGGCCCGTATCGACCGCGAAAGGCCCTCGCAGCCGGCCGACCGCTCGTTACGCGACCGGTGCCGACGCGGGTCCGGCGGAGTGGCCGCTAGGGGGAGACCGGCGGTGGGAGGTCGACGAGCAGCGACACCGCGACGGCGACCGCCACTGGGGCACGAGCAGGAGCGACGCGACCGTCTGCCACCACCGTCCCGGCGCGCGAAACCGACCCGCGTTCCGCGCCGCCACCGGGTTCGCCGCGACGGCCACGTCCCCGCCCGAGAGCGTGGCCCAGTACGCGATCAGCGGAAACAACGCGACCGCGAGCGGGGAGTCCGCCGGCAGCGCGGTCCCCACTCCGACGGCGACGGCGAGGTTGATCGGGAGCGGCGCGAGCGCGCAGACCCGAATGACGCTCGTCGACGTCGACGGCGGAATCGTCGCGTCGAACTGCCCCAGGGGAATCCCGCTCGCGTGTTCCGGGAGAAGCGTGATCTCGGGGGTCATGCCGGCCAGTCGCGCCACCGCCGCGTGCGCGAGCTCGTGCGGTCCGACGAGGATAGCGACGAGAGAACGTAGCGCACGGACTGCCATCGGACGCTCACTCGGCGTCCCGAACGGTCGTGTGACGGGCAGGTTCAGCCGGGTCGGTCGCGGCGTCGGCGGCCGCTCCGCCTGCTCCGAGGTCGTCGTCACGCATACAGCTTAGCAACGGTCAGACGGCGCTTCAATCCGTCGCCCACGCTGACAGCGACCCGAGAGGGCCGTCGCCGCAACGACACACGCGCCGCCCGAACGTCCCCGTGGAGAGGGTGTCACTGGGAGCCGGCGTACACGTCGGTCCTGCTCACCCCTGAAGGAGGTTCATCACCTCGTCGGCCACGCCGGGCTCAACGGCGACGACGTAGCGCTTCCCCGGCGTGAGCGTCGTGTCGGGACGGGCGACCTGTTGGGCGTCCGCGGCGGAGACGACCAGGGTACCGTCCGGAAACCGGACCTGCGTGAGCGACTTCCCGGCGGCCGGCGCTCCCTCCGCGATGCGGACGAGCATGATGTCGAGGTCGCCCGTCACGTCCGTCAGCGCTTGGACGTCGTCACCGACGATCTCGTTCGCCGCCACGCGGGCACCTGCTCGCTCCGGGAACAACACCGCGTCGACGAACCGCGTGTACGCCTCGCCGGCGGCCCGGTCGATGCGAGCCACCGTCCGAGTCCCCGGAGAGAGCTCCCTGGCGGCCAGACAGACCGCGAGGTTGAGCCCCGTCTCCCCGGTGAGCGCCGCGACGACGTCCGCCCGTTCGACGCCGGCCTGCTCGATGATGTCGGGGTTCGTCGCGTCGCCGCGGATCACCGTGGCGACGTACTCGTCTGCGATCTCGGAGACGACGTCTTCGTCCCGGTCGACGATCGTCACCTCGTGGCCGTGGTCTGCGAGTAACTCAGCCGTTTGGAAGCCGACACGTCCGCCGCCCGCGATCACGATGTCGAGTGAACTCGTCATGGATTCAGTCCTCCGTCTCCGGAATGGCTGTCGCGTCTGCCGCCGCCGAGTCCGCGTCCGGTTCCGCCCGCAGTCTGTTGAGCGCGAGATACGCGGCGCCGCCGAGCAGGATCCACGCCGCGCTGAGCGCTAGCGCCAACGGGTCCGTCCGCAGCAGGTACTCCACGAGCACCCCGGTCAAGACCAGGTTGAGCGCGATGCCGATCAGCGGCGGGGCCGGATAGAACGGCATCTCGTATGGACGGTTCATGTCGGGTCGCTCGCGTCGCAGTCTGATCGCGGCGACGTTGACGATGACGAACGAGAGCAGGAAGAAGAGGCTCGACATGTTCCCCGCGCTCTGCGTCGGCAGCGCGACGGAGCCCAACATGACCACGGCGCTCGCGAGGATCGCGACGAACGGCGTCCCGTATCGGTGGTGGATCTGGCCGAACGAGGGGAGCAACTGCCCCTCGCGTCCCATCGAGAACGCGACCCGCGAAGAGGCGATCACGACTGCGTTTAGCGCCGTCAGCGTCGAGAACACGGCGCCGAAGACGACCAGCGCGCCGCCGTTCCGGATGATCGGGAGCCCGGTCGGCATGAACGAGGTCGCCGCCGTGGCGATCCCGGCCTCCCCCGCCTCCGCGAGCCCCTCTGCCCCGAGCGTTCCGACGGCGACGGTGACCACGGCCAGGTAGACGACCACGGTCACGGCGAGGCTCACAAAGATCGCCTTCGGAATGTTCTCCCGGGGATTCTTGACCTCCTCCGTGACGGTCGTGATGAGGTCGTACCCCTCGAAGGCGATGAACGTGAGCCCCATCGCCGGTAGGACCGCTCCCGCTCCGCCGCCCGCGGGGAACAGCGGCTGGAACTCGGCGCCCGAGAACATCGGCGACGCCAGCCCGAAGGCGACGAACACCACGAGGATACTCACCTTGATTATCGTGAACACCGTCTCTGCCTTCCCGCTGGCGGCCGTTGAGACGG
Source organism: Halorubrum sp. SD612 (assembly GCF_002135005.1). NCBI lineage: Archaea > Methanobacteriati > Methanobacteriota > Halobacteria > Halobacteriales > Haloferacaceae > Halorubrum > Halorubrum sp. SD612. The sequence continues at coordinate 4,332 of NZ_NEWI01000022.1, forward strand.
CGTTGAGCGCCACCAACACGAAGACGGCGACGAACGCCAGCAGGAAGCCCGGGCTGACCTGCGCGCCGACGACGGGAAGGATGACGTCACCGACCTCCTCCGGCGGAGCGACGGCCCCGTAGACGTGGAGCAGTTCGAGGAAGTTCGGAGCGAATCCCAGCGCGTAGAGTGCCCCGGCGATCATGTACGCGAACCAGAGCATCCAGCCCATGATGAACGACGAGAGGTCGTCGAATATCTCCCGGACGAACGCGTATCCGCCGCCGCTCTTCGGGATCGAGCTGGCGAGTTCGGCGTACGACAGGCCGGTGAACGCGGTGACGACCCCGTTGAGCGCGAAGACGACGATCGCCGCCGGACCGGCGATTTCCGCGGCCAGTCCGGTCAGTACGAAGATGCCGGCACCGATCATCGCCCCCATGCCGATCATCGTCGCGTCGAGCAGTCCGAGCTCGGCTTCCGGAGAACGAGTCTCGCTTCCGCTCATCGGTCGTGAAAGCCGATTCCCGTATCGTCCATCGTACGCCCCGAAGCTGGTACTCTCGTCACTTTATACCCCGGGTAAATTCGGGAGTCGCGGAATCGTGGCGGGGCCTGATACGCCCGCCCGGCGGCAGCGCGCTGGTAGTTGTTCCAGAGGGCCGGAATCCGGCCCGGATTAAAGCCGTCGGAAGCCGAGGGACGACACGATGACCCAGTCAAAGCGATTCGTCATCGCCGGCGGCGGGCGAGTCGGACTCCAGACTGCGGAGAACCTCACCGAACAGGGCCACGAGGTGCTGCTGATCGAGGTGGACGCGGACCGCGTCGAGAAGCTGTCCGACGCGTACCTTGGCCCCGTGATCCACGGCGACGCCACCGAACAGTCGATCCTCAGGCAGGCGGATCTCCGAAACGCCGACGCTATCGCGGCGCTGACCGACGAGACGGAGACGAACACGGAGATCTGTATGACCGCACACCACCTCGCGCCGGCTATCCGGACCCTGGCCAGGTCGGAGTCGCGGACCGAACAGGAACACGGCGAGGTCGTCGACGCCACGCTGCTACCGCAGTCGCTCGGCGGCGACCACGCGGCCGATATGCTCACCGGCGAAGAGATCCGAACGCTCGTGTTCCCCACCGCCGACCTCGACATCATCGAGGTGACCGTCTCCGAGTCCGCCCCCGTCGCGGGACGCCGGCTCGACGAGATCGCCCTTCCGGCCGGGAGTCTCCTCATCTCCACGTCGGACCGAGAGTCGCTCGCCGGTCCCGACACGCTGCTGGAACCGTCAGAACAGTATATCCTCGCCGTCGAGTCGGACGTCGTCGACGAGGTCGTCAAACTCTTTCGCGGGTGACCTCGCCCGACGGCCGCGACCGCCGTCGCGACCGCTCAGGGCCCGTTCGTGACTGGGTGTTTCTCGTCGCTCGTCGCCCAGATTCGATATAGCGATATGTGATTTACGAGTTCCGTCTCAAACGACATTCCGGCTTCGCGCATCCGACAAATTTGGACGCACCCGAGCGAATCCGACCCACTCCGGAATTATTACCCCCGGCGCTCACGCAGCACGGGGTATGACCGACTCCGACTGGGGCGACTGGCTGCCGCGCGCGGTCGCGGACGCCGACCCCGACACGGTGGCGCTGTGGTACCTGGGCTGTAACGGCTTCGCGATCAAGGGGAGCGAGGGGACCGTCCTCTGGATCGACCCGTACGTGGGCACGGGCGACCCGCCGCGGACGGTACGGATGATCCCGATTCCCTTCGACCCCGAGGACGTCGAAGTCGCGGACGCGGTGTTGGCCACCCACGAGCACACGGATCACGTTCACGGGCCCTCGCAGGCGCCGATCCTCGCCAACGCGGACGCTGACCTCGTCGCGCCCGACGACTCGCTCGCGGTCGCGCGCGAAGAGGAGCGGTGGACCGACGAGTACGCGATCGACGACGCCCAGTTCACCGAGGTGACGGAGGGCGACGAGCTGCGGATCGGCGAGTTCACCGTTCACGTCGTCGAGACCCGCGACGCGGACGCCACGCATCCGGTGGGTTACGTGATCGAACACGACGCCGGGACGGTGTTCCACGCCGGGGACAGCAAGCCGTCGCCGACGTTCGAGGGGCTCGCGGAGCGGTTCGACATCGACCTCGGCATCCTGGCGTTCGGCTCGGAGGGCACGATACCGGACAAGGAGACGGGCGAACCGGTTCAGACGAAGTGGTACAGCAACGAGAACGAGATCGCGACGGCCGCGAACGACCTCGGCCTCGACCGCCTCGTCCCGACCCATTGGGACATGTGGAAGGGGCTGACCGCCGACCCGACCGCGCTCCACGACCACGTGCGGAGCTACGAGTCTCCGGATCGGCTGGAGATCGTGGAGATCGGCGATCGAATAGACCTGTAGACGGGAGCTGAGCGGCCGTTTTCGCGGCGTATCGGTTATCACCGGCGAAACCCGGCCCGTGGAATTTAAGCCCCTGCTCCGGGACCGTGGAGTATGAGCGAACGGACGGCGGAGGCGGCCATGACCGTCGACGAGGACGGCATCCGCGTCGAGAAATCCTTCACGGACGACGCGTTCCCCGTGCCGGCGGTGATGTACACCCTCTCCTCACACCGTGAGGACCCCGTACGGGTGCGTATCGTCGACCGGATCCCGGAGTCGTTCCCGATGGACCGAGTGGGGTTCCACCCGGAGTACGAGAGCGAGAACTGGACCGCGTACAAGGACCACCGCGTGGAGTTCGAACGGGTGATAGACCCCGACGAGACCGTCGAGACGGTGTTCGGGATCCGCGACGACGACCCCGACCTCGACGGGTTCCTCGGCACGCCGGTGATCGAACACGTGCCGGTCGGCGAGGAGATCGAAGACGTCCTCGGCGCCGGCGACACGGACGCCGTCCGAGAGGTGCTCTCCGGCGACCGCGCGACGCTCCCCGGAATGGCGGAAGAGGACGAACTGTTGGCGGGAGACCCCGCGGAGTCCGGTGAGGGCGCCTCGGCCCGCGATCCCGGCCCGGAACCCGCGGCGGAACCGGAACCGGAGGCAGAGAGCGCCACGGAAGCCGCCGCCGGCCGCGAAACCGAGGCCGATCCTGAGCCCGACACCCCCGAGCCGCGAACGGTCGCCGACGACGGGACGGCCGCGGTGTCCCCACATGAGGGGGAATCGGTCGGCGCCGCGGTCGAACCCGAGGTCGGAGCCGAAGAGACAACCCCTGCCGATGAGCCCGACGAAACGCCCGAAACAGACGACACAGCCGCCGAGTCGGCCGTCGAAGACGAGCCGGAAGTCGCCGACGAAGACGGAACGGAAGCCGACGAACTCGACGGAACCGACGAAGCCGGCGTACCCGACGAAGCCGACGAGACGGACGAGGCGAGTCTTCCGGGTGAAGGCGGCCTCGCGGCCGCGTTAGCGGCCGAGATCCGCACCGGAGCGGCCGACGAGGAGGACATCGAGACCATCGAGAGGGCGTTCGACGCGAGCGTGCCGCGCAGCGTCGACGTGCGGATCGCTCGACTCCAGTCGAGCGTGGCCGACATCGAGGCGTACGCCGACGCGCTCGCGGAGTTCATCGACGGCGAGGGGACCGCCCGAGAGATCCTCGACGGGATCGACGAGCGTGTGGACGCCGTCGAGTCCGAGGTCGACGCCCTCGACGATCGCCTCGACGACGCGGAAGACGATCGCGAGGAGATCGAGTCGGACGTCGCCCGCGTCGACTCCGCGGTCGCGTCGACCTCCGACGCGGTCGATGCGGTCGACGAGCGCGTGGAGACCGTCGAGACCGACCTCGATGCGGTCGAAGACGACGTGCGCGGCGTGGAAGACGACGTACAGGCGGTCGAAGACGACGTTCGCAGCGTGGAAGGTGACGTGCGCGGCGTGGAGGACGAGGTCGCGTCCGTCGAGGAAACCGTCGAGTCGGTCCGAGACGGCGTCGCGGCCGTCGAGAGCGACGTCGAAGACCTCGCCGACGACGTCGGCCGGGTGGAGGGGACGGCGGACGCCGCCGCGGAGACGGTCGACGACCTGGGCGACGACGTGGAGACGCTGTACGAGGAGGTCGACAGGGCGGCCGAACGGGCCGAGAACGCCGAAGAGCGGGCCGAAAGCGCCGAGGACCGCGCGGCCGGCGTCGCGGAGCGCGTCGACGACGTGGAGTCCGGACTCGACCGCTTCGACGAGGAATTCGACGACCTGTGGGACGACCTCGCGGAGGTGGACAGCCGGCTCACCGACATCGAGGACCGGCTCGGAGAGGACCTCGACGACGTTGCCGCCGAGCTAGATGAGATCAACGACCACCTCGACGAGCTCGACGAGTTCCGTACCCGGCTCAACGAGGCGTTCGGCCCGTAGCCGCTCCGTTTCGACGATCGAGCGGCGACGCCGAACGCCGTCGGCGGCACCCCGGTTGAAAAACGCAACCCGTTTTACGCGCGCGGTCGCAAATGGGGCAATGACAGACCCGGTCCCAGTCGCCGTGCCCCGGAAGGGGCGCCCGCTCGAAGCGGTCTTAGAGCGGATCGCGACCGTCGCGAGCGACGACCGCCTCGACCGGCTCGCGGACGGCGTGAGCAACACGCTCCGATACGAGAAGGCCGTCACGAAGGGGTCGGTCGACGCCGACGAGGGCCCGTACGAGCGGCTCGCGGAGTACTCCGACCCGACGACGGCGGCCGAACCGGAGTACACGCTGCTGCGCGACGACCGGGACGGCAAGCCGCGGCGAATCGTGTTCGACGCCGCCACGGTAGATCTCGGCGACGTGACGGTCAAGCTCGTCGGCCGCGAAGAACCGTTCCGTGCGCTCCGAACCCACGAGTTCGCGCTCGGATTCGACTCCGCCGACCTCGTCTTAGAGGAGGTCGTCGGGATCCGAGGGGGCGGGCTCGGCGACATCTCGGACATCAACGACCGGATCGACCCGGTCGACACCGACGTGCGCGTGGTGACCGGTCTCGGTGACACGGTGTACCACACGCTGATGGGACGCGAGGACCGACGCAGACCGGGAGAGACGTACGACCGCGCGTATCTGGCCGACTACGAGGGGTCACTGTGTATCTCGCCGCGGTACGAGCGCCTCGTCACTGCCGTGTTAGGGACCGACGCGCTCGACGGGGTGGAGTTCGTCTACCCGGAGGCCGACGAGGAGGAGGAGGCGGCGATAGCCAGAGTCGGTCTCGGCGTCTACCTCACCGTCACCGGCTCGACGGCGCGCGAACACGGACTCGCCGTCGGGGAACACCTCTTCCCGAGCGAGACGGTCCTGATGCGTAACGCGGCCGAGACCGACGATTCGGTCTCCCGCGTCCTCCGGGCGCTCGAACGAGAGGCTCCCGACTCGGAGATCCGCGTCTGATACCAGAGATAGTATAGCGGCATGAGATGTACGCGTTCGAGTCGGGACGACGTCCGGCGCCGATGTGTGCCGTTTCGAACCGGCACCCGCCGAGTACTATCGCCAGTTACCCCAGCGTTCTCGCACTACGACTCTCGTCGCCGCACCGAACGGCTCGCGCAGAGCGGGGAAAGCGATTGGGCCGACGGACGACATCCGGGGCCGATCAGATTCACATTGCCGTCCGTTGGGCATCGCGTGTCCTAATTGAATATCTTGGATTGTATAACTAGTGATTGGAACTAATGGTACTAGAGAGTTGGATAATAAACTCAACCCGGCCAAAATGTGGTCCTGCTCACTGAGATAAGGTCACTTATCCAGAAATCTAGGATAGATTGAAGTCACGGCAGCGAGAACGGTCGTCCGAGAACGATGGGAGGCGATCGACAGTCGGTGAAGACGTACGTGCCGACGGAACAGAAGGACGTGTGGCGCGACCACGCCGACGAGCTCGACATGTCGCTGAGCGAGTTCGTCAGGACGATGGTTCAGGCCGGGCGGAGGGGGTTCGCGCCGACCGGATCGGAAGGTCGGGAGGAGCCCCCTTCCGAGCCCGCCGACCCCGGGGGTAGCGACCTCAAAAAGCGCGTCCACGCGGCTCTCGAATCGGGGCCCCGCTCGTGGGGCGAACTCGTCCAAGCGGTGGTCGGCGACGTGGAGGACGAACTGGAGGAGACCCTCGACGAGCTACAGGAGCGCAATCGGATCCGGTACAGCGGCCGAGAAGGGGGGTACGTGTTGACCGATGAGTAGCGCGAGAGCGTCTCCGGACCCCGACGACCCCGTCGGCTACTTCCTCGAAGACCTCACCTACCACGGAAAGACGGACCGGACCAGGGCGGCGTACGAGCGCGTCCTCCGGCGGTTCGAGGCGTTCCTAGACGACGTTGATCCGGAGGCCGCGACGCACCGCGACTGTATGGCGTTCGTCCACTCGCTGCGGGGTGAAGTCGCCGACAGCACGGTTGCGACGTACGCGGCGTACCTCCACCGGTTTTACGGGTACATGACGGAGGTAAAGGCCTTCGACGGTAACCCGATGACGCTGGTGATGGAGGAAATGGACGAGACCGTCGATAAGGACCCGGCCCGCCGCGACGTCTCGGTCCCTGCGATGCGCTCGTTCGTCGCCGGAATCCGGCACCCGCTCCACCGCGCGCTGGTGGTGACGCTCCTCAAGACCGGCATGCGGGTCGGCGAGCTGTGTAACCTCGACCTGCGAGACCTGTCGGTCAGCGACCCGGACCTCCTCAACGCGGCGTACTCGCTCGGGGGACGCCCGGCGCTGTCCGAACGGCCGGACTCGATTTTCGTGACCGCCGAGGCGACCGTCGGCGAGGAGCTGAACGGGGAGGTGCGAACGGCCGCGAACAAACGGAAGCGCGGGACAGTGATCCCGGTCGACGACGAACTCCGCAGAGCGCTGAAGGCGTGGCTCGCGGTGCGTCCGGACTCGCCGTCGCCGGCTGAGCCGCTGTTCGTCGGCACCGCGGAGGGATGGGGGGAACGATTGGAACCGCAGGCGGTCAGACACGTCGTCGAGCGGCACGCCCGCGAGGAGGGGTGGTACCGGACCGGCGGCGGCGCCGACGAGAACGTCACGCCCCACTACTTCCGCCACTTCTTCACGACGCACCTCCGCGACAGAACCGGCGACCGCGGAGTGGTGAAGTACCTCCGCGGCGATGTCGCCGACGACGTGATCGACACGTACACGCACAACTGGGGGGATCAGGTCCGGGAGGTTTACGAGGCGAACGTCTACCGACTCTTCGCGTGAGAGTGGTTCCAATTTCGTCGTCCCAGTAGCGACTCGTTTCGTTCGAGCGCAGCCACGTAAATCGTATGTGGCTATATCCAAGCTGTGGGGCCGGTCGCGAAGATACCGGGGTGGTCGCACACGAGCACGGTGGGCTGAACCCTTCCGAAAATAGTCGACGGCGCGGCCGGCCGCTCGAACGGTCCGCGTGTCGACTGACGGCGAAGCACCGTGTCACTCACATGTCGGAAAAAACGGTGAGGCAACGACGATGGCGCTCCTGAGAGTGCCGCCCTCACCGGCCTGTCCGTCCTCGCCGGGACGGCGGTCACCGCCATCCTCTGTGTCGGACCCCGACGGCTGTCCCGCGCGGCGAACGGCTTCGGCGACCGCTCTCGCGACGTAGCCTCGTGCCTCGCGGCGGCGCCGGCGGACCGCGAGCCGGTACCCGGTTCCGGCGAGCGGTACGGCTGGGCGCTCGCGGAAGGGACCGGCGCGGCCGCGGCGCTCGGGGAGCGCGCCCGCGACCGGGGCGGCGACGTAGCCGCCGAGCGATTCCGCGAGCGGCGCAACCGGTTCGTCGACTGCGTCGACACGCACCGCGGCCCGGCCGGGCCTTGGTACGAGAAGCTCTCGCCCGCGGGGAGCGACGGCGGCCCCGTACCGCCGGAGCTGCCGGGCGTCGAACCAGACTACCACCCCGCGAGCGCCCACTTCGAGAGCTGGCGCTCCGGGGTGCGGTGAGCGCGGAGAACGGCTCGGGCGACCGAAAGGAAAGAGTGGGCGCGGTCCGCCCGACGCTCACTCCTCGTCGAGGAGGCTCTCGACGAGAGCCTCAGGGTCGAATCGCGTGATGTCGTCGTACCCCTGCCCGGTTCCGAGGAAGAGGATCGGTTTCCCGGTGACGTACGCGACCGAAATGGCGGCGCCACCGGAGGAGTCGGCGTCGGCCTTCGTCAAGATTGCGCCGTCGATCGCGGCGGCGTCGTTGAACTCTTTCGCGCGGTTGACCGCGTCCTGCCCCGCGACGGCCTCGTCGACGAACAGCGTCATGTCCGGGTCGACGACGCGGTCGATCTTCTCCAGTTGCGCCATTAGGTCGTCGCTCGTGTGGAGCCGCCCCGCCGTGTCGCCGAGGACGACGTCGACGTCGTTCGCCTCGGCGTACTCGACGCCGTCGTAGATGACGGCCGCCGGGTCGCCGCCCTGGTCGTGGCTGATTAGGTCGCGGCCGAGCCGGTCGGCGTGTTCGCGGATCTGCTCGTTCGCGCCCGCGCGGTACGTGTCGCCGTTCGCGAGGACGGATGAGTAGCCTCGGTCACCGAGCCACTCGGAGAGCTTCGCGATGCTCGTCGTCTTCCCGACGCCGTTGACGCCGGTGAAGACGATGGTGACGGGTTTGTCGGCCTCGGCGATCCGCTCTTCGAAGTCGAACTGTCCGACGGCGATGACGTCGAGGAGGGCGTCGTGGAGCGCAGACTCGACGAGTTCGCCGGTCGTCTCGACCTGCTTGCGGGACTCGCCGAGCATGCTCTCGCGGACGCTGTCGAGGATCTGCTCGGCGACGCTCATCTCCACGTCGCTCTCGAGCAGCGCCATCTCGAGGTTCCACAGCGGCTCCTCGAGGTCTTCCTCCTCGATGATGATGCGCCCGGTCGCGAACGCCTTCGCGCGCTGGAAGGTACTCGGCTCGTCGTCGTTCGACGACTCGTCCGAACCGCCCGCGTCGCCGTCGACCGCCGAAGGGGATTCCGCGGTCGCGTCGGCGCCGCTCTCGGCGGTCGTCGCTTCCTCGGGCGGGGCCTCATCCTCCTCGGCCTCCGTCGACTCCTCGACGTCCTCGCGGAAGCCGGAGAGCTTGTCTTTCAGTCCGTCGAACACGGTATAGTCTCCGTCTTACTCCCCGTCGCCTTCCTCGGCCTGCTGCATCTGCTGCATCTGCTGTTGCTGCATCTGCTGTTGCATCTGCTGGGCCTGCTGTTCGAGCTCGTCGCTCTCGGACTCCAGCTCGTCGACCTCCTCCTGCGTCTCCTCGGTCCGGTCGTCGAGCGCCTCCTGCTTGCGCCGGAGGACGTCGATCGCGTCGCCCTGCTCCTGCTCCGCGGAGTAGTTTCCGCCGAGCGAGACGATGACCTCGTCGATGTCCTGGACCTCCGCGCGGAGGTAGGCGCCGCCGCCGAGCGGGACCTGAACGGTCGCGCCCGTGTCGAGGGTCTTGATGGCCTCGACGGCGTCGTCGATGTCGGCCTTCTCCTCGCGGTAGTCGGCGATTTCGCCTTCGAGGGCCTCGATCTCCTCGTCGAGCGCCTGGATCTCCTGTGAGAGCTGCTGGAGCTGCTGTTGTCCGCCGCCCATCATGCCTCGGACACCTCCTCGATCTCGATCTGGGTGCGCTTCCGGTTGTGCTGGCTCCCGACCGTGGTGTAGATCCGCTCGCGGGCGAGGTCCTCGTTCTCCGCCTCGATGTCCTTCGTGAACGGCTGGTCGCCGTCTCGGCTCTGGAACCGTCCACTCACCGTGTAGGTACTCATGTTCCCCGATCCGGCAGGGACAGGGAAGTATCTTCCTAAAAGGCGACAGGCGGCCGCGTCATCGCGGACCGCCCGCGACGACGGCCGTCACGGCGTCGCGTCACGGAAATCGTGTGCCGAGGGAGGTCATCCCGAGAGGTCCGCGCGGCGGAATCGGACGATAGCGATCGCGAGGAGGACGGCCGTCGCGGCGAGCAGGACTGCGGCGCCCGTGAGGTCGTACTCGCCCAACACCAACACCGCGGAGGGGTCGTAGTGGGCCGTCGGGCTGACGTTCCCGGCCGCGGCGTAGTCGGTGCTGGCGACGAGGGAGTCGAACATGAACAGCGCGAACAGTCCCCCGAGCGCGACCCGCTGAGCGACCCCCGGCCGCGAGAGCAGCGTCGAGACGGCGATACCCGCCGCGACGCACGCCACGTGATACGGCACCGCGAGCGCGTGGACCGCCGCGAGGCGTTCGACCGCGATCGTCTCGCCGACCGCGACGACGCCGACGTACGCGACGACCGGCAGCACGACATTGAGGAGGACGACGAGCGGAACCAGTCCGAGAAACCGACCGATCACGACGTCACGTCGCGCGACGGGCGCCGACAGCGTCAGGTCCATGCGACCGGAGGCGATGTCCCCCGCTATCGTCCCGCCGGCGAGGTACGCCAGGTACAGCCCGACCAGCAGGAGCCAGGCGAACTGGTAGAACTCAACCGCGAGGAAGCCCTCGATAGATGAGATGGCGATGATCCCGAACGCCTCCCGGACCGCGGGCGGGAACGCCTCGACGTACGCGTCGAGGTCGACGTCCGCGGTCGCCAGGGACGGGAAGAACGCGAGGAACACCAACAGGAACGAGGAGAGCAGGCCAGTCAGCACGACCGTTCCGCGGGCCCGGCCGGCGGCGTCGTACCGTGCGATCGCGAGCCACGGGGTCGCGCGGTCGCTCATCGCTCGTCACCCCCCGATTCGGCGGTCGGATCCGCGTGCGCTCCGCGGTTGGTCGACGCCTCGGCCTCCTGACGCTCGCCGCCGCCGATCGGTCCCGGAACGTCGCCGTCGTAGAACGTCATGAACGCCTCTTCGAGCGGCGCATCGACGACGTCGAGGTCGAGGACGGTGTACCTCGAGAGCAGGTCGACCAGCGCGTCGTACTCGCCGGTCCACGTGAACGAGACGGTCTCCCCGACGCGCAGATTCATGATCCCGCGGAGCTCGAAGTCGCCGCGATCGACGTCTTCGGCGACGCGGATCCGCACCTGCTTGCCGCCGCGAGAGCGGAGGTCCGCGACCGACTCGACCGCGACGAGGTGCCCCTCTCGGAGGACGCCGACGCGATCGCACAACGCCGCCACCTCGCCCAGCACGTGGGACGAGAGGAGGACGCTCGCCCCGTCGCCGACGCGCTCGCGGACGAGGCCCGCGAACTCCTCTTGAAGCAGCGGATCGAGTCCGGAGGTCGGCTCGTCGAGCAACAGGAGTTCCGGGTCGTGCATGAACGCGGCCACCAGCGCGACCTTCTGCCGGTTTCCCCGGGAGAGGTCGCCGATGCGGCGCGACTCGTCGAGCCCGAAGCGTTCGACGAGGCGGTCGCGGCTCGACTCCCCGCGGAGCGCCGCTTGGTGGTCTAAGAACGCGCCGGCCGTACGGTCACGGTCGAGCCCCGGATCCCCGGGGAGGTACCCGATCCGCTCGCGTGCGCGACGCGACGCAACCGGGTCCGTGGCGTCGCGCCCGAGGAGCGTCGCGCCGCCGTCCGTCGGCGACAGGAACCCCAACAGCGTGCGGATCGCGGTCGTCTTCCCCGCGCCGTTCGGGCCGAGGAAGCCGAACACCTCGCCGTCCTCGACGGTGAAGGAGACGTCTTCGATCCCCCGGACGTCGCCGTAGTACTTGGAGAGGCCGCGGCACTCGATAGCGGGCATACCGTCCTCAACTCCGCTGTAGCTCTTAAATGTGGGAGTACGGGTTAAACGGAGACGAGAAGGGGGGAGACGAACCGCTCAGTCGATGAAGCCGAGCGTCTCCTCGATCCGCCCCAGTTCGGGGCCGGTGGTGTCCTCGCCGACGACGTACCCCTCGTCGGTGGCGAGGAGGCCGGAGCCGACGAGCGGCGCGCCGTAGTTGATGGTGCCGAGGTCGGCGCGGACGTCGAGCGCCTCCTCGACCGCTTGAAGCTCCGACTCCGTCGACTGTGGATGACACAGCACGCCCGTGTCGTTGGCGACCGCCGCGGTTCCGACCGTCCGGACGTCCCCGAGATCGCCCCGGGTCACGGGAACGTCGAGCGCGTCTTTGATCGTCCGGATCGATTCGCGCGAGAGGTCCGGGTGGACGTACGCGCCGTAGTCGTTCGCGAGGACGACGTTCCCGGCGGCGTTGATCTCGCCCGGGAGTTCGCGCACCGGGACGCCGGCGGCGTCCGCGATCCGCTCCTTCTCGCGCTCGGTCGCGCGCGAGGAGACGAGGATCCCGTTCTCGTTGCCCGTCGCGAGGGATCCGACCGTGTTGGACCTCCCGACCGTCGTCAGCAGCGGCTCCGCGCCGAGTTCCGCCCCGAGGTCCTCGGCGAGCGCCTCGTCGACGTCCGGTCGGATCAACAGGAGGTCGTCGACGGCGCGGGCGAACACGCCCACGTACGACGAGCCGGTGAATGTCGCCCGTAACACGTTACTCGGCGTGCTCGGCCTCGACGACCGGTTCGCCGTCCTCGACAAACCGAGCCGCGCGGACCCGCACCGTGCTGGGCGGGTTCTGGCGCCCGTTCGCCCAGACGGCCTCGTTGACGGAGCCGTCGATGATCACGTCGCCCTCGTCGACGGAGAAGTGCTTCGCGAGGTGCTGCCGCGTGATCTTCATCGCGTAGTCGGCGCGCTGCTGGACGGGCTTCTCCTTGGCGTCGCGGAGCGGGACGGTGACGACGCGCTCCTCGAAGTCGTTCGTCGACATTTACTCGTCCAGGTCGTTCCGGCGCCAGTTGCGCCGCTTGGGGTTTCGCGTCACGTTCATGTCCGTCTTCATCATGACCCACGCGGGGACGCGGGTGTTCTGGCGCTCCGCCTTCGCCAGACGCTTCTTTTGAGCCTTCGACTTGTCTCCCATAGTGGCGCATACTTTCCGCGGGGCGCATAAAACCCCTTCCATACGGGTCGCGCGAGGCGCCCGTGAGTCCCCGCTCCGTCCGGGGCCTCCCCCTCGCGGCCGCTACAGTTCCCGTTCGGCGACCCCCATGTAGATCCGACGACAGCGGTCGAGGGCTTCCAGGCTCGCGCTCTCAGTGTCGGTGTGTGCCTCGCCCGGCTCGGAGGCCCCGCAGACGAGACAGTCGGTCCCCGCCCCCGCGAGCCAGCCGGCGTCGGTCGCGTGCGGCTTGGTGACGTGTTCGGGCGCGTCGAAGCCCGACTCATTGTGGACTGCGCGGGCGACGTCGAGGGCGGCGTCCGCGAACGCCGCGTCGCCGCAGGCCATCGGCGGGAGGTCCTGATCGACGACGAGCTCGACCCCGGCCGTCGCGTCGGCGACGCCAGCCAGATCGGCTCGGTCGCCCGGAACGGTACGCTCGTCGACGGTCGCCTCGCAGCGCTCCGGGATCACGTTCCACGTCTCGCCGCCGTCGACGATCGTGACCGCCAGCGACCCCGACACGTCGTTCCCGAGGACCGTCGCCTCCGGGGCGTCGAGCCCGCGGACCGCGTCGATCGCGTCGCAGGCGCGGTAGATCGCGTTCTCGCCCGCCTCCGGCTCCGAGGCGTGGGCCGCCTCCCCGTGCGCGACGAGCCGCGACCCGCGGCGGCCGCGGTGGGCGACGGCGACGTCCGTCACGCCCGGCTTCGAGTAGTTCGTCGACCCCTCGGCGACGACCGCGCGTTCCGGGGCGAACCCCGCGTCGATCGCGTGGCGAGCCCCGTCGCCGCCGACCTCCTCGCCGACGAAGGAAGCGAAGATCAGCTCCCTGCCCTCCGGCGGCGTCGCGTCCCGGAACGCGAGCATCGCGGCCGCGACCGACCCCTTCATGTCGGCCGTGCCGCGGCCGTAGATCCGACCGTCGCGCCGCTCGACGACGTACTCGCCCTCCGTCCCCTCGCCGGCCGTCTGTTCGGGCGCGGGCGGAACGACATCGTGGTGGCCGACGAGCGCGAGCGAGTCGGCATCGGGGTCGTCGGTCGCGCCCCTGAACGCGAGCACGTTGCCGGCGTCGTCGCGCTCGATGCTCGCGTCCGTCTCCGCGCGCAGCCACTCCTCGATCGCGTCGCCCGCTGCCGTCTCGTCCTCGTGCGATGGGATCGAGACGAGCCGCTCGGTGAGGTCCGCGAGTTCGTCCATGGACTCAGTGACGGCCGTCGCCGCATAAGCGCGTCCCTCACGTCGGGCGCGGCGAGCGCGGGCCCCGGAGCGGGCCGGCGCTCAGGTCGTGAACAGCTCCGTGTCGTCGGGCACCGCGAACAGCCCGAGCCGGACCCCGGCGTCGAGCCAGCCGTAGCCGTACGAGTAGGAGGCGAGCGCGTTCACCGGGTCGCCGTCGTCGCGGAAGTGGCGGCCGTCGTCGAGGTACGACTCCGCCATCTCGGTCACGTCCGCCGCGGCCTCGCCCAGCGGCGTGTCCGCCGGCGGGCGCGGCTCCGCGACGGCCAGCGCGTCCGCGAGCATCCGCTCGTAGCGGTCCGTCTTCTCCTCAAGATCGGCGGGCATGTCAGAGCGTTCCGTCGGGCGGACAAAAGCGGTCGGGTATTTTTGCGCTCGCGACCCGTTACACTGGACTGATGAAGTCCCGCCCTCCCGCAGGGGGCCGATCGGCCCTCGCCCTCGTGGTCGCGACGAACCTCCTCCCGCTCGCCGGCGTCGTCGGGTTCGGCTGGCGCGTCGGCGAACTGCTCGCGGTGTATTGGATAGAGGTCGCCGCCCTCGTGATCGCCCACGCCGCCGCCGCGATGTTCGCCGAGCGACCGATCCGGCTCGAAGACCGCTCGTTCTACATCACCGGCTACGACGAGGACGCCGAGCGAGACGAGGTGTGGGAGACCGACGCGGAGCCGGTTCACCTCGTCTCGTGGCTCCCGCCGATCTACCGGCGGAACTTCCGCGTCGTCCGCCGGTCGCTCGGGGTGTTCGCGTTCATGATGTTTCCGCTCTTGGCGGTCGGCTGGGAGGCGCTCTCGTACCTCACGCCCACGGTCGGAGTGGCGACGCTCGGCGTCTGCGGCGCGCAGGTCGGGGAGGTGCGTCGGGAGTTCTTCGCCGAGCGCGCCTACGAGGACCAGTCGCCGTACATGGTGGTCGAGGCCGCCCAGCGCGTCGTCTTCTTCTACTTCGTCGTCGCGATACTGACGGTCGTTTCGGTGACATTCGGAATCGCCGTGATCGATGTGGTACTGGCTCCCGGGCTGCTCGACGGCGTCGCCGACGCGGTCCTCCTCGTTCCGTACCTCCTCCCGATCGCGCTCGGGAAGGCGACCGTCGAATGGAGCCGGCGGCGCGCCTTCCAGGAGGACGACCCGGACGGGATCGCGACGTGGTTTACCGGCGAGGACGCCAGGCGCGACTGGAAGAAGGACGAAGAGTCCGTCGGAGACGCCTGACGACGCGGGGCGCGGTCGCGTCGGCGATGGGAGGGAAGCGAACGCGGCGAGGAGACAGGACGCGGCCGGCGTCGCGGTGCCGAAAGCGCAACGCCGATACGCTCGGCCGCGAAACGGCGGGGCATGTACGAGGCCGTTCACGCCTATCCCGACGGGGAGGCAACCGTCGCGCGCCACGCCGCCACCGCGGCCCGGCACGGGTACGACGGGATCGTGGTGCGGACGCGCGACGCGCTGACGGCGGCCGGGGACGGCGGTCCGAGCGCTGCGGACCGCGGCGAGAGCCCGGCTCGCGACCCGGAGGCGCTCCGCGAGGAGTACGGGATCGACGTCGTCGACGCGGTCGAGATCGACGCCGACGATCCGACGAGCGCCTCGGGCGCGGTCGGAAACTACCGGTCCGACCGAACCGTGGTCTGCGTGGTCGGCGGCGACGACGCGCTGAACCGGTTCGCGGTCGAGCAGGCCCGCGTCGACGTCCTCGTCCGGCCGATGGCGGGCGGCGGCGACTTCAACCACGTCCTCGCGAAGGCGGCACGGGACAACGGCGTCCGGGTCGAGTTCGACTTCGGCCCCGCGCTCCGCGAGACCGGCGGGAAGCGGGTTCGGGCGCTCGCCGACCTCCGGAAGCTCCGGGAGATCGTCGCCCACTACGACGCGCCGTACGTCGTGAGCGCGAACGCGCGGTCGCACCTCGGACTCCGCGCGCCCCGCGAGTTGGTCGCGGTCGGCGAGGCGATCGGCTTCGACGCCGAGGCCGTCCGCGCGGGGCTCCGGGCGTGGGGCGACCTCGTCGAGCGTAACCGGGAGCGGCGCTCCGAGGGCTTCATAGAGCCGGGGGTCCGACGTGGCAGGTATGAAGAAGACGGTCGCTGAACACGCCGAACGGTTCTCCGAGAAGGCCGCGTCGTACGACGACTCGAAGAGCGACGAGTACCAGGCCTGCGCGAGCCTCGTGATCGACCACGCGTCGCCGGGGGCGGACGACGTGGTCCTCGATCTGGGAGCCGGGACCGGGGCCATCGCGCTGGCGCTCGCCGAGGACGCCGAGCGCGTCCTCGCCCGCGACATCAGCGAGGGGATGATGGACGAGGGGCGGCGGAAGGCGGCCGACCGCGGCCTCGAAAACGTCGAGTTCGCGTACGGCGAGTTCCGCGACCCCAGGATCGACGCCGACCGACCGGTCGACGTGGTCACCTCGAACTTCGCGCTCCACCACCTCGCGGACGACGAGAAGCGCGAGGCGATCCGCGTGATGAGCGAGACGGGCGCTCGGCGGATCGTCCTCGGCGACGTCGCCTTCTTCGAGGAGCCGGACCCCGAGGCTCCGTTCTACAGCCCCGAGGTCGACGACCCCGCGACGGTCGGCACGCTGGTCGAGGCGTTCACCGACGAGGGGTTCGCGGTGACGGCCGTCGAGCGCATTCACGACCAGGTCGCGGTGATCGTCGCGGAGCGCGTCCGCGAACTCCCGGCGTGATCTCGCCGTGAAGCACCTCCCCAAACACCTCCGGCCGCGGTGGCGGTACCTCGCCGTCGGGATCGAGACGTGGCCCGACGCCGAGGTCGGGCGGCGCGCGTTCCAGCGCGCGCTGTGGTACAGCGCCGGCAACCTCCTCGGGGACGCCGGCAGCGCCGACGCGGACCTCACGCTTCTGTCGTTCGCGCACGCCGACGGGACCGGGGAGGCGGTCGTCCGGGTCAGACACGGCCACGTCGACGAGGCGCGCGCGGCGGTGGCCTGCGTGAGCGAGGTCGACGGCGAGCCGGTCGGAATCCGCGTGCGGGGGATTTCGGGGACGGTACGTGCCTGTGAGGAAAGATATATGGGTCGCGCGACCGCCAGTTCGACACAGCGAGACGTCGCGTTCGAGGGGTCCAAGCGGCCCGCGGTCGTGCGCGGAGACGCGTGCGACGTGGAGACCGAGTCGGACCGCGTCGGCGCGACGACGTTCGACACCGAGTGATACCATGCAGGGACAATCCCAACAGCAGGCGTACGACCGCGGCATCACCATCTTCTCACCGGACGGTCGACTCTACCAGGTCGAGTACGCCCGGGAGGCGGTGAAACGAGGGACGGCGAGCGTCGGGATCCGCGCCGAGGACGGGGTCGTCCTCGCGGCCGACAAGCGCGCCCGCTCCCCCCTCATGGAGCCGGAGAGCATCGAGAAGCTCCACAAGGCCGACGACCACGTCGGCGTCGCAAGCGCGGGCCACGTCGCCGACGCGCGCCAGCTCATCGACTTCGCTCGCCGGCAGGCGCAGGTCAACCAGCTCCGCTACGGCGAGCCGGTCGGGATCGAGACGCTGACGAAGAACATCACCGACCACATCCAGCAGTACACGCAGGTCGGCGGCGCGCGCCCGTTCGGCGTCGCGCTCATCGTCGGCGGCATCGAGAACGGCGAGCCGCGCCTGTTCGAGACGGACCCGTCGGGCACGCCGTACGAGTGGCAGGCGCTCTCGATCGGCTCCGACCGCAGCGACCTCCGCGACTACCTGGAGACGGAGTACGAGGAGGGCATCTCGACGGACGAGGCGGTCGGGCTCGCGCTCGACACCCTCGCGCAGTCGAACGACGGCGAGCTGTCCCCGGACGGCGTCGGCGTCGCGACGATCACCGTCGACGACCCCGAGTACGCCGAGCGGCCGGTCGACGAGATCGAGTCGATCCTCGACGAGCGCGACCTGCTCGCGACCGACGAGGACGAGGCCGACGACGAGGAGTAGCGCGGGCCAGCGCGGCACCGAAGCGACTACTTTTGCGGCCGCGAACGCCGACACATGAGCGACGACGCGGTCGATGTTGCCGACGCCGACCGGGGACTCGGCGAGTCACCGCTTTCGGACGGGTACGAGCTCCGCGAGACGACCCCCTCCGTCGAGGCGTTCCGCCGGCTCCGGCGGGAGGCGGGTATGACAGACCGGTCCCGGGAGGCCGTCGAGCGCGGGCTCCCGAACACGACGTTCGGCGTCCACGTCGTCGAGACGGCGTCCGGGTCGACGGTCGGAATGGCGCGGCTCGTCGGCGACGGCGGGTCGGTGTTCCACCTCTCGGACACGGCGGTCGCGCCGCCGCATCAGGGCCGGAGGATCGGGACGGCGATGGTCGGCGCGCTCGTCGCGTGGCTCCGCGCGAACGCCCCCGACGGCGCGTACGTCAACCGCTTCGCGGACGTCGACGGATTCTACGAGCGGTGGGGGTTCGAGCGGACCGCGCCGGCGTCGAAGGCGATGGGGATCCGGACCGAGGAGCTGTAGCCGATCGGGACGCGGCGGGTCGGCCGCGCCCGCGTCGGGAGAGTTATTGCGTCGGAGACAGACCGGAAACGCGTGCAGAAGACGGCACTCATCACCGGCTGTTCCTCGGGCATCGGTCGCGCCGCGGCGCACGCGTTCCTCGACGAGGGATGGACCGTGTACGCCACCGCGCGGAACCCGGCGGACATCGAAGCGCTCGGCGAGGCGGGCTGCGAGCTCGCCACGCTCGACGTCACCGATCAGGACGACATCGACCGCGTGGTCGAGCGGATCTTAGACGAGGAGGGCGCGATCGACGCCCTGATCAACAACGCCGGCTACGGCCAGTTCGGCCCGGTCGAGGACGTGACCACGGAGCGGGTCCACGAGCAGTTCGACGTGAACGTGTACGGGCCGCACCGACTGATCCGGGCGGTCCTCCCGTCGATGCGCCGCGAGCGCGACGGGACCATCGTCAACGTCTCCTCCGTCGCGGGGCGGGTGTCGATCCCCGGCGGCGGCGTGTACAGCGGGTCGAAGTTCGCCCTGGAGGCGATGTCGGACGCGCTCCGCAACGAGGTCGACGACCTCGGCATCGACGTGGTCGTCGTCGAGCCGGGGCCCGTGCGGACGAACTTCTCGAAGCGCGCGGAGTCGGAAGCCGACCCCGAGGAGCGCGAGGGGATCGAGCGGACCGAGGCGTACGACGAGTTCTACGCGATGTTCGAGGACGCGCAGCTGATCGGCGGCGACGGCCCCGGCTCGGTCGAGCCGGAACTCGTCGCGAACGCCATCTACGACGCCGCGAGCGCGACGCAGCCGCCCGCGCGGGTCCAGCCGGGCACCGTCGCGAGCGTCGGCGTCCTCGCGCGGTTCCTCCCCGACGCCCTGATCGACAAGGCCTACGGGTTCATTCGGAGCTTCACCTCGTAGCGCGGGCGCGCTCCGGTCGAGCGGCGGCGGCGGGTCACCCGTCCGCGTCGACCGCGAACGGGCTCTCCCCCTCCCGCCAGTTCCAGCCGGGGAGCCGCGTCTGGAACCCCGCCGCGAGCGCGGCGTCGAGGTCGTCGGCGCCGGCCGTTCCGGCGCCGGCCCCGTCCGCCTCGGCCGCCGCGTCGCGGTCCACGTGCGTGTCCGCGACGTGGAACGTCGCCTGCGCGAGCAGCGAGAGGGGACGGCCGCCGGCGATCGTCGCCGCCAGCTCGCGCCCGAGGACCTCGTCGACGACGAAGCCCGGGTAGTCGCCCGCCACGTCGAGGTCGCGGAGGAGCCCGACGCAGGCCGCGACGTTGACCGCGACCTCGCCGTCGGCGAAGACGGCGTCGACCTCGCGGCGGTAGGCGTCTGGCGCCACCTCGTCCACCGTCGTCTCGAACCGTCGACCGAGGCGGTCGCGGGTGTCGTTGAGGACCGGGACGACGACGTCGGCGCGATCGCGGACCCAGGCGTGTTCGTCGCGGACCGTCTGCGGCGTGACGCGCATGGGCGGCGTTCGGCCGCCCGGGGCTTGCCCTTTGCGAAGGCTTTTATAACGGCGGGGCAGTAGCCTGAGACAAGCGGGTTTTCGCTGGCTGTTCCCGCACGGAACACTACGGACAGTACTTCCACTATGCCTACCCGTCACGGTCGACCGATCGGCGGCGTGTCGCGGCGCGACCCGCGGCGCGATTCGACGACGGCGGCCCCGACGACCCGCAGTGAGATATGAGTCAAGTCGACAAGCAACTCGATACGTTGAAATCAGAGATCGAACAGGAGATTCCGAACGACATCACGGTCACCGACGTGAAATACGAGGGACCGGAGCTGGTCGTGTACACGCGCGACCCCAAGCGGTTCGCCGGCGACGGCGACCTGATCCGACGGCTGGCCTCGAAGCTCCGAAAGCGGATCACGGGCCGCCCGGACCCGAGCGCCCTCTCGCCGCCGGCGCGGGCAGAAGACGAGGTCCGGGACGTGATCCCGGAAGAGGCCGGCGTGACAGACCTCGACTTCCACGAGGACACCGGCGAGGTCGTCATCGAGGCCGAGAAGCCCGGCATGGTGATCGGCCGCCGGGGCTCGACGCTCCGCGAGATCACCCAGGAGGTCGGGTGGACCCCAGAGGTCGTTCGGACGCCGCCGATAGAGTCCTCGACCGTCTCGAACGTCCGCGGCTTCCTGAAGAACGAGCGCGAGGAGCGCCGCGACATCCTCGAACGGGTCGGCCGGCAGATCCACCGCGAGGAGATGTCCGACGACGAGTGGGTCCGGATCACGACGCTCGGCTGCTGCCGCGAGGTCGGCCGGGCGGCATTCATCCTCTCGACGCCCGAGACCCGGATCCTCATCGACTGCGGCGACAAGCCCGGCGCGGAGGGCGAGGTGCCGTACCTCCAAGTGCCCGAGGCGCTCGGCGCGGGCGCGGCGACCCTCGACGCGGTCATCCTGACCCACGCCCACCTCGACCACTCCGCGCTGGTCCCGCTCCTGTTCAAGTACGGCTACGACGGCCCCATCTACACGACGGAGCCGACCCGCGACCTGATGGGGCTGCTCACGCTCGATTACCTCGACGTCGCCGCGAAGGACGGGCGGACGCCGCCGTACGAGTCCGCACAGGTCCGCGACGCGATCAAACACACCATCCCGCTGGAGTACGGCGACGTGACGGACGTCGCCCCGGACGTGAAGCTCACGTTCCACAACGCGGGCCACATCCTCGGCAGCCCGGTCACCCACTTCCACATCGGCGACGGCCTCTACAACGTCGCGTTCTCGGGCGACATCCACTACGAGGATACCCGCCTGTTCAACGGCGCGGTCAACGATTTCCCACGCGTGGAGACGCTCGTGCTCGAGTCCACCTACGGCGGTCGCAACGACTACCAGACCGACCAGGAGGACTCCGAGGAGGCGCTCAAGCGGGTCATCAACGACACGTACGAGCAGGGCGGGAAGGTCGTCATCCCCGCCTTCGCGGTCGGGCGCTCGCAGGAGATCATGCTCGTCTTAGAGGAGGCGATGCGCGAGGGTGAGATCCCCGAGATGCCCGTCCACCTCGACGGGATGATCTGGGAGGCGACCGCGATCCACACCACATACCCCGAGTACCTCCGCGACGACCTCCGAGACCGCATCTTCCACGAGGACGAGAACCCGTTCCTCGCCGACCAGTTCAACCACATCGACGCCGGTGAGGAGGAGCGGCAGGAGGTCGCCGACGGGGACGAGTGTATCGTCATCTCTACCTCGGGGATGATCGAGGGCGGGCCCATCATGTCGTGGCTCCGCCACATCGGCCCCGACCCGGACTCGAACCTCGTCTTCGTCGGCTACCAGGCGCAGGGAACGCTCGGGCGCCGGATCCAGAACGGCTGGGACGAGATCCCGGTCGACGGCTGGGGCGGCGGGAGCCGCGGCGACACGCTCACGCTGGAGATGGGCACCGAGGTCGTCGACGGCTTCTCCGGCCACGCCGACCGGCAGGGGTTAGAGAACTTCGTGAAGACGATGAACCCCCGCCCGGAGAAGGTGCTGTGCGTCCACGGCGACGAGAGTTCCGTCCAGGACCTCTCCTCGTCGCTGTACCACGACTACAACATGCGGACGTTCGCGCCGAAGAACCTGGAGACGTTCCGGTTCAAGTAGGCGCGCGGCGAGGGGCGCGAGCGTCTTCGGGGACAGCCGGAGGGCGGACGCGCTCCGCCTCCCGCGTATGGGAGTAGTTCCGGGCGACATCGACGCGGCGCCGGGACTCGGCGGTCTCGTCCACCTGCTGTTGATCGCGTGGGTGTGTGTGACGATTGCGGGCGCGATGCCGCAGTTCGTCCCGGTGTGGTCGGGGACGACGCTCGCGGACGGAGCGGCGGTCCCGGCGGTCGCCGGCGCGTAGCCGGTGACGCTCGGTCACTCCGGCGCGAGTCGGACGGCCCGCGGCGGGGACGGCCGCGACGGCGACGGTTCGGGCGACGGGGCCAGCGCTTAAGCGACGCCCCCGCGACTCCCCTGTATGCGCCTCGCGCTCATCGCTCACGACGAGCTGAAAGACGAGATGGTCGCGTTCGTCGAGTCGCACACCGACGCCCTCGGCGAGTGCGAACTGGTGACCACCGGGACGACCGGAAAGCGGATCGCGGAGGCCACGGGCCTCTCCGTGAACCGGCAGGCCTCCGGTCCCTTCGGCGGCGACCTCCAGATCGGCGGGATGATAGCGGGCGACCAGATCGACGGGGTCGTCTTCCTCCGCGACCCGCTGACCGCGCAGGCGCACGAGCCGGACATCTCGGCGCTGCTGCGGGTCTGCGACGTGAAGGACGTACCGCTGGCGACGAACGTCGCGTCCGCGGAGATGCTCGTCGACGGGCTGCTCGGCGGCGATTCTCTCGACTGATACCGCCGACCGCGGAGATTTAACCCGGCCGAACCAAGGGGAGACAGATGACTCGCCCCGCAGGAACTCGCGTCCGCTCCCTCGCGTTCGCGTTGCTGCTCCTCCTCGCGACCGTCGGCGCCGGCGCGGCCGCGGGCCAGCCCACGGTGTCGGAGCACGCCGCGGGGTCGGAAACGGTCGTTCGCTTGGCGGCGGCGGGCGCCCACGCGTCGGTCGCGGGGGCCGCGGGCGGTCCGGGGACCGTCGGCGCCGAAGCAAACGCGAGCGGGAGTCGGGTCGGCCCGATCACGCGGTGTTTCGCCGGAACGGGGTACCCGATCGCGATCGGCGGCGACGAGGGGAGCGCGACGATGGAGACGGTGATCCACCTCTCCGTACTCACCGACCCCGCCGCGGGCAACGAGTTCGGCGTCGAGGCCGCCGGGCGACTCGGCGGCGAACCGATCGTGACGCTCGCCGCGGGCGTGCGACTGACCGCGCGGCAGGCGATCGCTGACGGAGACCCGTTCGCGGCGTTCGACGTGCTGTACACCTACGAGCTACGGTTCCCGATGTTCACCGGGTCGGTGGGCGACGCCGACTACGAGGACGACGGATCGCCGATCGGTTCGAGCGCCGGCGCGGTCGACTGCTGACGGGCCCCTACCGCTCGACCGCGTCGTCGTCCGGGGGACGAACCCCGCGGACGAGCGACAACACCTCCCGTCGGGTCGCCTCGAAGTCGTCACCGCTCGGGTACGCGCCGCCCGCCAGCAGGTACTCTCCGGCCTCCCACACCGCGAGCAGCGCCTCCACCGAGACGTGTTCGCCGTCGACCTCGCAGCGCCCGTGAGACACGGTGAGCGTCGCGCGCGACGCGTCCGGATCGTCGACGTCGATGCGTCGCTCGTCGCGCCGCGCGAGGTCGGTGATGTCCCGCTCGGCGAGGCGGTCGCGGAACCTCTCGCTGGCCCGCGACTCGACGAGCCGCGTGAGCGCCGGGTTCGGTCCGGTCTCCGGCGAGACGCGGAGTCGACTCGCGAAGAAGAACGGCCGCGGCGGCGGGGTCTCGCGCTCGTAGCGCGCCGTGCCCGCGGTGACCGAGACCGGTCCCGCCTCGAAGGGGCGCTCCGTCGCCTCCGCGACGAGCGTCCAGCCGTCGAGGCGGTCGCGGGGGACGACCGGTGGCTCCATGGACTCGTATCTCTCCGGACGGGAATAAAACGGACGGGCAGCGGGAGGCGGTCAGAGGGTCGAAGAGCCGGTCAGTGGTCGTCTTCGCGCCACTTGTGTTCGCACTCGGTACAGACGAAGAACCGGGTCTCCGACTCGTCGGCCGCGCGGATCTGCTGCATGTACCAGTACGCCTGATCGTTGTCGCACTCGGGACACTGCGCGGTCGTCGTCGGGAGCCCCTTGTCCTCGGCGTCGCTCACGTCGACGATCTCGGACTCGACCTGCGACTGGGTCGTCCACTCGTCGTCGCCGTCCTCGCGCCCGATCTCGTACCCGCAGGAGTCGC
>NZ_NEWI01000230.1:0-3049 GCF_002135005.1 Halorubrum sp. SD612
ACGACTCCAGCTCGGTGAACATCGTGCGCTTGTAGGCGTACAGGAGGTCGAAGACGACCCGTCCCTTCACGTCCGGACCGCCCCAGCCGGAGCGCCACACCTCGCCGATCCGGGAGAGCCGGTCGACCGAGAGGTCGTACTGGCTGCCGTCGTCGAGCACCTCCAGCCGGTCGAGGAGGTACGGCGCGTCGAAGTCCTCGAAGTTCCACCCGGTGAGCAGGTCCGGGTCGGTGTCGTCGATGTACTCGACGAACGCGTCCAGCATCGCGGCCTCCTCCTCGAAGGTCCGGACCTCGAAATCGACGTCCGACCCGTCCCCGACGATCCCCTCGTACTCCGGGAGACCCTCCGGCGGGGGGACCTCCGCTTCCGGGGCGTCGTACAGCCAGACGACGTACTCGTCGTCGTAGGAGTCGTGGCTGGTGAGACAGATGATCGGCTCCTCGCCGTCCTCGGGGAACCCCCGCCGGTCGTCAACCTCGATGTCGAAGGTGTTCACCCGCATCTCGGCGTCGACCTCGGCCGGTTCGAGGTGGCCCTCGTGGACCTGTATCGTCCCTTCCCCGTCGTCGAGGCGGCGCTCCTCGACGCGGATCCCGCCGTTGATCCCGTTGTCGATGAGAAAGCGGTTCGGGAAGAGGATGTCCGCCTCGAAGCTGGTCTCGAAGTCGTCGCGGATGTTCCCCACGTCGCGAGGCGTGCGCGTGACGATCCGGGTGAGCGGCTCGCCGCGGATGCTCTCGTACGGCTCGCCGTCCGGGTTCTCCTCGCGCGTGCCGATCACCACGTCGTACTCCTCGACCGGATCGCGGTCGAGGTCGGCCGTGGGCACGTAGAAGTACGGCTCGACGCCCAGCACGCGGAGGTGTTCGACGACGTCGTGGTCCGCGTTCCCGACGTGTTCGGCGTCCCCGTCGACGTTCTCGGCCGGCCGCCGGCCGAACACGTGGACGACCGGGTACTCGTCGCTGCCGTACCCCTCGACGGCGTAGTCGATCTGGGTGATCATCAGCTCGACGGTCCCCGTCGACTCCGGGAACTTCGCCTCGTCGACGTCGACGACGTCGCTGACGTGGCCCCGCCCGCCGCCGGCGACGGCGGCCGCCTCCTGGGCGGCCAGCTCCTCCCGTTCGGTGTCCGTGTCGCCGTCGGCCCCGTCGCCCGCGTCCCCGGTCGACGAGAAGTCCGACAGCCCCGACTGAGTCATATCCGCCCTTCGGCGTCACCCGGCTAAAAAACTCGGCTTTCGGGTGCGGCGAGGTCTCCCGCCACGGAAAGGCATATAATGTGTGACGACTTACCACGGTCCATGTCTTCGGACCCACGTTCCGAACCGGTGGCTCGTCCGGCCGACTCCGACGCGGTCGACGCCGAGGTGGAGGCGTACGAAGACGACGGGAACGTGGTGCTTTTCGACGCCACGAACCCCCTCGCGTGGGTCGAGGCGAGCCGAACGGTGCGGCTCGCCGACGCGCTCTGAGGCGGCGGGGCGGCTCCCGCCGCGTCCGGACGGAACCCCTTTGCCCCGGCGCGGCGTACGCCCGGGCGTGTTCAGCCTCGACGAGGACGACGAGGGCGAGATCTCCGTCGGCGAGAGCTCCGACGCCGAGCGGGAGATGACGCCCGACATCCCGAAGGCGCCCTCGGTGAAGACGTTCGACGACGGGGGCGACTTCGAGGGCGCCAGCGACGTGGACCGGGGGACCCTCCGCGCGTTCGTCGTCGCCGTCATCTACGCCAACGCCGCCGTCCTCCTCGTCGCGCTCGGCCCGATGGTGTGGTTCTTCGAGGGCTGGTCGCGGGTCGGGCCGGCGCTGTTCGTCGTCGGCCTGCTGGCCGGCGTCCGGACCTACCAGACGTACCGAGCGTGGAAGCGCTCGCGGGACGAGGCCGACGACGGGCCTGACGCCGACGACTCGGCGTCAGAGGCGACCGATCCGGACGCCGAGGCGACGCCCCCGGAAGCTTGACATCCTCCCCGCGCTGGAGCGCGAGGCCTTCTCCTCGAATCTCCGGAAGCGTAATGTCCGGCGAACGCCCTTTCCCGACCATGCAGACGGTCCGCGACGGCGACGGCGAGACGTACCTCCTCGTGAAGCGGTCCGCCGAGTCCAGCCGCGTCCGCGACCCGGCGACCGGCGCGGAGCGGTACGTCGACAACGACGACCTCCGGGTCGTGGACGGCGAGTCGGCGCTCGCGACCGCCGCCTCCGGCGTGCCGGAACCGGTCCGGCGGACGCTCGGCGCGGTCCGCGACGACCGGTCGCTCGGCCTGCTCGCGGTGGTCGTCGACGAGGGGCCGATCGCCGCGATCGACCTCCTCGACGCCGCCGACATGTGCGAGTCCGACCTCCACGGGACGATCACGGAGCTCCGCGCGGCCGGGCTGGTCGACGAGGCCGAGGTCGCGGGGCGACGCGGCTACGAGGCGACCCCGGTCGCGGTTGAGGCGCTGGGGCTGTTGCGGGACGGGTCGGCGGACGAGGGCGACGGCGACTGATATTCCATTTATAAGTACGAGCCGTAGCCGTCCGCGACTGTTCTCTTATAAATTGCTGACAGTAAATCGCCGTTGAACACCTCTAAAACACCAGTCGCGAGGCGATACGTGTTTATCCGGCGATCGACGGCGAACACCTCCAAAGCCCCAGCCGTTCGCTTATAAATAGTTGATTCTAGATCGGCGCCAAACACCTCCAAGGTCCCAGCCGCTTACGTATAAACAGTCGGCGACGGATCGGCGCCGAACACCTCCAAAGCCCCAGCCGCGAGGACTCGGGGACCTTGCTGCGCTCCTCGCTCACTTCGCTGCGGTGCTTGCTGCGGCCGCCTTCGCCCTCGCGGCTGCCCCTTTGAGTCCCACCCCGCACAGCGACCGCACCTCACACCTCCCCAGCCTCGCGGCTCACGCTTCGCGGCTGCGCCGCTCGCGTTCGCCGCGTCCCTCGCGCGTGCTCCTCGCGGCCGCCACCGGCGGCCGCGCGGAGCACGCGCGGGGGACGCGGCGAACGCGAGGCGCGCAGCGCGGAACGCGGAGCCCGTACTCGTC
>NZ_NEWI01000231.1:0-3044 GCF_002135005.1 Halorubrum sp. SD612
GGACCGTGTTGAACGCGCTCGCGACCGGCACGGGCGCGGCGTTCGGCATCGACGTCGAGACGCGCGCGACGGTCGAACTCGACCCCGCGGCCGACGGCGTCGACGGGGAGATCGCCGAGGACGCCGCCGCCGACACCGCCCTGATCGAGCGCTGCGTCGCGCTCGCGACCGAGCGCTGGGGCGACGGCGAGGGCGGGTCGGTCCGGACCGACAGCGACGTGCCGCTGGCGGCCGGCCTCAAGAGCTCCAGCGCGGCCGCCAACGCGACCGTCCTCGCGACCTGCGACGCGCTCGGGCTCGCGGTCGGCGACGGCGACCGCGCAAGTGACGACGCGGTCGGCGACGACCCGGGCGACCCCGCCGTCGACGTCACCCGGCTTGAGGCCTGTCGGCTCGGCGTGCGCGCGGCCCGCGAGGCCGGCGTCACGGTCACGGGCGCGTTCGACGACGCGACCGCGTCGATGCTCGGCGGCGTCACCGTCACCGACAACGACGCGGACGAGCTTCGCGCCCGCGAGACCGTCGACTGGGACGTCCTCGTGTGGACGCCGCCGGAGCGGGCCTACTCGGCCGACGCCGACGTGGCGGGCTGCGAGGCCGTGGCGCCGATGGCCGACCTCGTCGCCGACCTCGCGCTCGACGGCCGGTACGGCGAGGCGATGACGGTGAACGGGCTGGCGTTCTCGGCCGCGCTCGGCTTCGACGCCGACCCCGCCGTGGAGGCGATGCCGCACGCCACCGCGGTGTCGCTGTCCGGCACCGGCCCCAGCGTCGTCGCCGTCGCCGATCCCGCCGACCCCGAGACAGACCTCGACGCGGTCGCCGACGCGTGGGGCGACCGCCCCGGAACGCTGCGGCGAACGGCGACCAGGAACGACGGCGCGACCGTCGAGTGAGCGCCCGCGGGCACACCACGGACTACCCCCGCCACACACCACCCACCGACTCCACTACCAACCAATGAGCGACACACCCAACGCGGAAGACCGGAGCCTCGACGAACTGCGACGCGAGATCGAAGACATCGACCGCGAGATCGTCGAACTGATCGCCCGCCGCACCTACGTCGCCGACACGGTCGCGGCCGTGAAAGACGAACGCGACCTCCCGACGACCGACGAGGGTCAAGAGGAGCGCGTGATGGAGCGCGCCGGCGAGAACGCCGAGCGCTTCGACGTCGACGCCAACCTCGTGAAGGCGATCTTCCGGCTGCTGATCGAGCTGAACAAGGTAGAGCAGCGGGAATCCCGATAGCGCCCTCGCCGGTCGACGCGGCTCCCACGCTACTCGCCGCCGTCCCGGATCAGCATCACCTTCACCCGGCGCACGGCGTCGAAGTCGCGGAGCCGGTACGTCAGTTCGCGGACGCGCTCGGCGTCCCCGCGGCAGAACAGCGATTCGAGACACCACTCGCCCTGATGGGTGTGGCTCGTGTTGAGGATCACCTCCTGGTACTCGTGTTGGACGCCGTGGAGCTCCCGGATCACGTCGTGGTGTCGGTAGTCGAAGCCGACGAGCGCGACGACCTCGCCGGACGTGTCTTCGAGCCGCGAGTGCGACTCGACGAACTCCAGCATGGCCTCCCGTACCGCCCGCGACCGGTTCTCGATTCCCTCCTCTCGCCACGTCCGGTCGAACTCCTCCAGCAGCCCGTCGGGGATGTTGAAACTCGTTCGCATCACCTCGTCGTCGCGCCCGCGGACACAAGAGGGCCGGTGTCCCGACGACTCCGTTCGATACGATCGGCCCGAAACGGTCCGGGTCCGGCCGTCACGGGCCGAACGTTCCGCACGAACAGGTTCGGACCGCTCGCGGGCGCCCCTCCGACGCGCGTCGCGCTTCTGGAAGGCGTAGCTTTACTTCGCGCGACGGCGTGCGGGCTGCCGTGGTATCGCCCTCGTCGATCGCGGGTGCCGACTCGGGGATCGTCCGGGAGCGACCGTTCCAGTTGCTGTTGCTCGTCAACGTGCTGCCGCCGCTCGGCACCGCGCTCCTCTCGCCGGTGCTCGGGTCCCTCGTCGAGCCGCTCGGCGCCTCGACGGCGAACATCGGGCTCATGATGTCGGCGTTCACCGCGCCCTCGATCGTCGTTATCCCGATCGCTGGCGCGATCTCCGACCGGTACGGGCGCCGCCCGGTGCTGCTCTTCGGACTCGTCTGGTTCGGCCTCACCGGCACCGCCATCGCCTTCGTCTCGACGTTCGGCGCGGCCCTCGCCCTGCGCGCGCTCCAGGGGGTCGGCTTCGCCGCGCTCACGCCGATCATCATCACCAGCCTCGGCGACCTGTACGCGGGCACGAAGGAGGCGACCGCGCAGGGACTCCGGTTCACCGGCTCGGGGCTCTCCCAGACGGCCTTCCCGCTCGCCGCGGGGGTGCTCGTCGGGATGGCGTGGCAGTACCCCTTCCTCCTGTACGCCGTCGCCTTCCCGATCGCCGCCGTCGTCTACGTCCACCTCGAAGAGCCGCTCGCCGAGGCGGGCGACGAGGGGTCCGAGGCGGGCGTCCGCGACCAGATCGGGGACATGCGCGCGCTCGTCGCGCACCGCCGGGCGTGGACCATGGTCGTCGCCCGCGGGAGCGCGAACGTCGCGTGGTTCGGCTTCCTCACGTACAACTCGATCCTCGTCGTCGACGTGCTCGGGTACACGCCGGCGGAGGCGGGGGCGCTCGCGGCGCTCGCGAGCCTGACCTACGCGCTGGCGGCGACGCAGGCCGGCCGGATCGCCGAGGTGTTCGACGACCGCCTCTACCCGCTCGTGGCCCTGAACCTGTCGATGGGGGCGGGGCTCGGCCTCGCCTTCCTCGCCCGGTCGCTCCCGGTCGCCGCGGTCGGCGTCGCGCTCATGGGGGTCGGCTTCGGGCTCGTGCTCTCCGTCTACCGGAGCGTCATCACGACCCTCCCGCCGGCGGACCTGCGCGGGGGGCTGGTCAGCCTCGGCGAGGGGAGCGGGCGCGCGGCGGCGACGGCGACCCCGGTGGTCATGGGCGTCGCCGTCGCGCTGGCGACCCGCCCGCTCGGGTTCGGGGCGGCGGTCCGCGCGG
>NZ_NEWI01000232.1:0-3021 GCF_002135005.1 Halorubrum sp. SD612
GCGGGGGCCGCGCTGCGGGCGGGCCCTGGGTGACGGCGGGGGGCGGTGCGGTGTCCTCGAGCTCGTCTTGTAATTCGGCGGGGGCCGCGAGGGCGTCGGCGGGCGCGCCGAGGGCGTACGCCTTCTTGGCCGAGCGCAGGCTGTCGACGGCGTGGCCGGCGTCGGGCGCGGACTTCAGTCGGTGGGGCGCGCCGAGGACGTTGTCCGCGTCCGGCTGCCACACGGCGTCCGGGTCGGGCAGTTCCTCGCGCGCCGCCGCGAGGTGCTCTTCGACCTCCGCGCGGGTCTCCTCGCCCGCCTCGCCGAACAGGTCGTCGTCGTCGAACGTGGACTGGCCCATACCGGACCCGTCGTGCCCGCACCTTTTAAAAACGCGCCCGAAAGCGGAAGTGAAATCAGCGGTGAGACGGAGTCGGTCGCCGGATCGGTCGGCTCTCGCGTTCAGTTTCGGTCCGCCGGGGCGGCCGGCGGACCGGGGACCCGCGACCGTTCGGCGGCTCAGATCCGGACGAGCAGTTCCACCGCGATCAGCGTCACGAGGAGGCCGAGAACGCCCGCGAGGACGGCGAGCGTCCGAAGCCGTTCGGCCACCGCGTCGGCGTCGGGCGTCGCCGCGAGGAGGGCCGGGCGGTCGCGGGCGTCGGCGTCGCCGTCGGTGTGGGGATCGGGGTTCGACACGGACCGATCTCGGTCCGCGAGGGCCGTTAAACCGACTATGAGGGGGAAGTACCGCTATTGAGCGCTCCGGAGGTCATCCCCGGTTCCACGACGCCTCCTCGAAGTCGACGATCCGCTCGTTCCGGTCCAGGGCGTCGATCCGCGCGGTCTCGTCGTCGCTCAAGTCGAGCTCGCGGGCGGCCCAGTTGTCCTCGACGTGCCCGAAGTCCGCCGCCTTCGGGATCGGCGCGACGCGCTCCTTCGAGAGCAGCCACGCGAGGCTCACCTGCGCCGGGGTGGCGCCGTGGCTCGCGGCGATCTCCCGGAGGACGTCGACGTCCGCGACGCGGTTGCGCGCGATCGGCGAGTAGGCGACGAGCCAGTGGCCGTCGTCGACCGCGTACTCGCGGAGCCGCTCCTGTTGAAGCAGGGGGTGACACTCGACCTGGTGGGCGAACACGTCGTGGTCGAGGCGGTCAATCGCCTCGTCGAGCTGGTCCGGCTCGAAGTTCGAGAGCCCGATCCGGTCGATCACGCCGTCGTCGACGAGGTCGTCGAGCGCGGGCAGCGTCTCCTCGGGGTCGTAGCTGTTGATCGGCCAGTGAACGTACAGCAGGTCGATCGAGTCGACGCCGAGGCGGTCGCGGCTGGCGCGCGCGGTCTCGACCGCGTCGTCGTACGAGAGGTTGTCCGTCGAGAGCTTCGTCGCGACGAACAGGTCCTCGCGGCCGACGTCGCTCCGGTCTATCCCGTCGCCGACCGAGGCCTCGTTGTCGTACCCCTGCGCGGTGTCGACGTGGCGGTAGCCCGTCTCGATCGCGTGGGCGACTCCGGCCGCGCACTCCTCGCCGGCGGCCAGCTTGTACGTCCCGTACCCGAGTCGGTCGAAAGCGGAAGTCACGTGGTCGCGTTCGGACGGCGGCGGCCTCAACGTACCGGTCCCCGTCGAGCGCGGTGCCGACCTCGAACGGGTCGCGCCGCCCCGAGAGCCCTGCTCCCCTTTTAAATACCCACTCGGAGCCGGGGGAGGTATGTCAACGAGAGAGATCTCGCCGCGAAGCACGATCGGCGGCGTCTCGGTCGAGGGGAAACTACACACGCTCAGCGTCTGGTTCATCCTCGCGCTGCGGCTGATGATCGGCCTCGCGTTCTTCCAGAGCGGGCTCGACAAGGTCCTGAGCGGCGAGTTCAGCGCCGCGGGCTACCTCCGGAACGCGCCCGCCGCGAACGGGAGCCCGGCCGCCGGTCTGTTCACCGCGATGGGCGAGAACGCGCTGTTCGTCGACTTCGTCAACGTCGCGGTGCCGTGGGGCGAGCTACTCGTCGGCCTCGGCGTGGTCGTCGGGCTCCTCACTCGGCTCGCCGCGTTCTGGGGCGCGTTCATGATGCTCCTCTTCTACCTCGGCAACTGGGACGTCTCGCACGGCTACATCAACGGCGACTTCGCGTACATGCTCGTGTTCCTCTCGGTCGCCGCGTTCGGCGCGGGCCGGGTCCTCGGGCTCGACTCGTACGTCGAGGGGTACGAAGTGGGCGGGCAGCCGCTCGTCGAGCGGTACCCGTGGACGCGCTACCTCCTCGGGTGAGAGACCGCCTCGGGTGAGAGACCGGCCGCTTCCGCGCTGACGGCCGGTTCCGCCCCGGACCGCGTTATCAGGCGTAATATTCGGAGAGCAGTTGTTATCCCGATACGATCCCTGTCGATCGGTACACATGCAAGCGGGATCGGCCTCCGGCGTGCGATCGAGTTACGGCGCGAAGCTCGCGCTGTCGCTGATCGGCGCCATGGGGGTATCAGTTTCATACGGGGTCATCGTCTACCTCGGGGCGGAGGAGGCGGGCGCCGCGGGCGCAGCGGTGCGCTCCGGGCTCATCGGGATGACGCTGTTGACGGTGATCGGGCTCGCGCTCATCGGCGTCACCATCGGATCGAACACGGTCATCTCCCTGCGACAGCTCACGGCCAAGGCCGAGCGGATGGCCGAGGGAGACCTCGACGTGCGACTGGACACGGGTCGAACGGACGAGATCGGGCGGCTGTTCCGGGCGTTCGACGCCATGCGGTCGTCGCTCCGCACCGAGATCGGCGACGCCGAGGCGGCCCGCGAGGAGGCGGAGCGAGCCCGTCGCGAGGCGACGGACCGCGCCGAGACGGTCGAGCGCAAGGCGACCGAGTACGAGTCCGCGATGCGCGCGCTCGCCGACGGCGACCTGACCCAGCGGGTCGACTCCGACGTCGACAACGAGGCGATGGCGCGGGTCGGCGCCGCGTTCAACGAGATGGCCGACGAGCTGGAGGGGACCGTCGCGTCCGTCGCGACCGTCGCCGAGGACACCGCCGACGTGGCCGGGACCGTCGACGAC
>NZ_NEWI01000233.1:0-2988 GCF_002135005.1 Halorubrum sp. SD612
CCCGCGACGCCCGTGAACGCGAGGATGATGTTTCCGACGACGAAGGCGGCGACCAGCGAGGCCGCGACCTCGCCGATGACGCTGTCGAGCCCGAGCGTGTCGACGATGAACTCGGGGAACAGCTGTGCGGGGGCCGTACCCATCAGCGGTCCACCTCCCCGAGAACGACGTCGAGGCTACCGAGGGCCGCGATGACGTCGGGGATGTACTCCCCGTTCGCCATCTCCGGCAGCGTCTGGAGGTTCGAGAAGCACGGCGACCGGATCTTGAACCGCGCCGGCTTGTCCGTGCCGTCCGCGCGGATGTAGATGCCGAGTTCGCCCTTGGCGCCCTCGACGGCGCGGTAGATCTCCGTGTCGTCGTCCGGGCGCAGCGTGCGCGGCACGTTCGCCTGGATGTTGCGCTCGTCCTCGGGCCAGTCCTCGAGCAGGTCGACGCACTGCTCGATGATCTTCGCGGACTCCTCGACCTCGCGCATCCGGACGAGCAGGCGGCTGAAGTTGTCGCCGCCGTCCTCGGTGACGACGTCCCAATCGAGCTCGTCGTAGTAGCCGTACGGGTCGTCGCGGCGGAGGTCGTAGTCGACCCCCGAGCCGCGGGCGACGGGGCCGGTCGCGCCGTAGTTCTTCGCGACCTCCGGCGGCAGGATGCCCGTGTCGATGGTCCGCATCTGGAACACCTCGTTCGAGGTGATCAGGTTGTGGTACTCCTCGACGGACTCCGGGAGCTGGTCGAGGAAGTCCCGGGTCTTCGAGAAGAACTCCTCCCGGGGCTCCGGCAGGTCCCAGACGACCCCGCCGAGCCGGAAGTAGTTGAACATCAGCCGCTGGCCCGTCAGGTCCTCCAAGAGGTTCTGGACGCGCTCGCGGTCGTTGATGGCGTACATGAACGTCGCCGTGAAGTCGCCGTTGATGTCGAGCGCGAACGTCGCGAGCGCGAGCATGTGCGCGGCGATCCGGCACATCTCCGCGCCCATCGTCCGAATGACCTGCGCGTACTCGGGCACCTCGATGTCCGCGAGGTCCTCGGCCGCGCGGGCGTACGCCCACTCGTTGAGCAGGCCCGCCGAGATGTAGTCCCAGCGGTCGGGGTACGGCATGATCTGGTGGCGGTACGTCCCGGACTGCGCCATCTGCTCCTCGCTGCGGTGGAGGTAGCCGATGTCTGGCTCAACGTCGGCGACCTGCTCGCCGTCGAGCACCGTCTTCAGGTGGAGGACGCCGTGGGTCGCGGGGTGGTGCGGCCCGATGTTGAGGAACATCGTGTCGGACTCGGCGTCCTTGTGGTGGTCCTCCAGCGGGTTCGCGTGCTCCGGCAGCGTGGCGATCTGCGGCCGGTCCTTGTCGTAGTCCATCGACAGGGGGTGGCCCTGCCACGTCTCGGGGAGCAGGATCCGACGGAGGTCGGGGTGGTCGTCGTACTCGATCCCGATCAGGTCGTACGCCTCCCGCTCGTGCCAGTCGGCCGTGCGGAAGACGGGCTCGGCCGACTCGGAGACGGGGTCGTCCTTGTCGGCGGGCACGACGATGCTGACCTCTTGGGTCGGATCGTCGTACTTCTTCAGGTGGTAGATGGACTCGTAGCGGTTCTCGTACTCCTGTGCGGAGACCACGGAGAGGTGGTCGTACCCCGCCTGCTCTTTCAGGGTCCGAAGCGTTTCCTGAACGGTGTCCGGGCGGATGACGAACCCGGGCGCGTTCAGATGGTCGTCGCGGTCGACGACGAGGTCGCCGAGCAGCGCCTCCAGCTCGTCGGGGGTGCGCTCGACGGCGTCGTCGTCGTCGACTCTGTCTGGTCGTTCGAGGCTCATGGCGAATCAGCGAAGTTGTACCGCATGACGAGTTCGTCGTCGTCGATCTGGTCGGCCAGCTTGTCGACGAGCTCGTCGCGTTCGAGGTCCGAGAACTCCTCCAGCTCGTACGGCTTGACCGTGACGGGCGCGGCCTCGCCGTTGGCGACGCGCTCCTGTAGCTTCACGACGCCGTAGACGAGCGCCTCGGGCCGGGGCGGGCAGCCGGGGACGTGGATGTCGATCGGGATGACCTCCTCGGCGCCCTTGATCACGTTGTACCCCTCCTGGAACGGGCCGCCGGAGATGGTACAGGAACCCATGCCGA
Source organism: Halorubrum sp. SD612 (assembly GCF_002135005.1). Classification (NCBI taxonomy): domain Archaea; kingdom Methanobacteriati; phylum Methanobacteriota; class Halobacteria; order Halobacteriales; family Haloferacaceae; genus Halorubrum; species Halorubrum sp. SD612. Next base: position 2,118 of record NZ_NEWI01000233.1, read on the forward strand.
CGACGAACTTCGGCTCGGGCATCTGGTCGTAGACGCGCTTCATCCGCGGGGCGAACTTCGAGACGATCGTCCCGGGGACGATCATCACGTCGGCCTGTCGCGGCGACGCGCGGGGGACGCCCGACCCGAAGCGGTCGAGGTCGTGTTTCACCGCGTAGGTGTGCATCATCTCGATGCTGCAACAGGCGATGCCGAACTGCAGCATGAACATCGAGGAGCCCCGGCACCAGTTCAGGAACTTGTCGAACTTGGTGAGGATGAACGGCGAGGAGCCGAACGCCTCGCGGAGCCGGGAGTTGAACCGGTCTCCCTGCCCGGTCATCCGGGCGTCTCTGGTCTCGGTTACGACTTGCGAATCGTCGGTGATAAACGGTTGATCGCTGCTCATTAGTTGAAGTCCTCCGTCGTCTTTCTGCTGGTCGCGCGGGGGCTGCGGGCCCAGCTGATCGCCCCCGACCGCCACGCCCAGACGAGTCCGACCGCGAGAATTCCGACGAAGGCCAACATCGGCCACAGCAGGTCGGCCATCGGCACGCCGGCCTGGACGGCCGGGCGGTAGATGACGGCCCACGGGAACAGCAACACGGTCTCGATGTCGAACACGACGAACAACAGCGCGACCATGTAGTACTGGATGTTGAACCGGATCCGCGTCCCGCCCGTCGGGGTCTCGCCGGACTCGTAGGTGGTACTTTTACCGGTCTCAGGCACGCTCGGACGGAGCAGCGCCGACACTGTCATCATCGCTATCGGGATGAGCAGGCCGACGACCGCCAAGGCGCCAATCGCTATCCAATCGCTCATATAGGTCTCCGTAACGTGCTGGGGTTTGGACCGCCCCCTCATAAGCGTTGAGTCTTGTGCGTCCCCG
>NZ_NEWI01000234.1:0-2966 GCF_002135005.1 Halorubrum sp. SD612
GGGGGGGGGGACCCTGGGTGAGGTGCCCCCGGTGTGGGTGGGGGGCGGGTCCGGGGCGGGGGTCGGGTCCGCGGCGGCGGCCGCCGTCGAGCCGGACGGGATCAGGGTGTACGTCGGCGGAATGCTGCTGGTCGGCTCCATCGCCGTGGGTATCGGCGAGGTGGGCTCGTACCTCGGCAACTCGACGCTCGAGCTGCTCGGGCTGGTGCTCGTCATCGGCGCGGCGGTCGTCGTCGCGGCCGCGGTCCTCTACACGACGGTCACGTCGCTCCGCGTGACGCGGCAACAGCAGACGTCGACCGCCGACTGAACCGCGTTTCGCCGTCGGTCCCGCAGCTCCGATCTTGTACATTTGCTTCAGAACGGCTGACGAGCGAAAGCGATCGGTCCGTCGTGCGCCGACGCGGTCGACGCGGCGAGTCTCTCCCGCCTCTCACAGTCCCTCTTGACCGCCCTCCTGCGCGAGGAGGACGACCATCGAGAGGCCGGAGATGAGGAGGAGGATGAGCGTCGGCACCACGGCGTACTGGTAGAGCGCGGTCGACTGCGCGCGCCAGATCTGGGTGACGATCGTGTCGAACCCGGTGGGGCGGAGCACGAGCGTGACGGGGAGCTCCTTCATCGTCGTGAGGAACACGAGCGCGGCCCCGGCGACGATCCCCGAGCGCGTGAGCGGGAACGTCACGCGCCTGAACGCCCCGGTCGGCGACTCGCCGAGCGTGCGGCCGGCCTCCACGAGCCGCCGGTCGACCTGGAGGATCGACGTCCGGGTCGAGCCGACCGCCTGCGGGAGGAAGCGGACGACGTACGCGAACACTAAGAGGGGGAGCGTCTGGTAGAGCCACGGCACGTAGCCGGAGCCGAAGTACACTAATGCGAGCGCCAGCACGATGCCGGGGACCGCGAAGCCGACGTACGTCGCCCGCTCGAAGACGACCGCGAGCGGCGAGTCGTGGTTCGCGGCGAAGTACGCGATCGGGATCGCGGCGAGCGCGGCGGCGAGCGCGGCGGCCGCGGAGACCGACACGGAGTTGAGCACCTGGATCGGCTCGAACGCGAGCGAAGGCCGCCGGCCGGCCTCCGAGCGGACCAGCCACAGCCCGAGGATCCACAGCGGGACCAGAAGCGCGAACGCCGACACCCCGGCCGGGAACAGCGTCGCCGGCCACCGCAGCCGCCCGAGCGACACCCGGTCGTCGGTCCGCCCCGCGTCGTCGCCGCTGGTCTCCCGGTCGGAGCGGACCGCCCACTCCAAGGCGAGCACGAGGACGACCACGACGAGCAGCTGGAGGGAGAGCAGCGCGGCGTAGTCGCGGCCGAACGCGTTGTACTCGACGTATATCTGGCGGGTGAACACTGGGAGCCGCATGATCGAGGGCGTCCCGAAGTCCGAGACTGCGTACAGCGCCGCGAGCAGCGAGCCGGCGGCGATCGCGGGCCGGATCGTCGGGAGCGTCACCCGGCGGAACGCCGCGAGCCGACCGTGGTTCAGCGTCCGGGCGGCCTCCAACAGCGTCGTGTCGAACGACAGCAGCGCGGCCCGGGTCGTCAGGTAGACGTACGGGTACGTGTACAGCGTGATGACGAGTATCGAGCCGGAGAGGCCGCTGACCTCGGGGACGCGCTCGACGCCCAGCGGGGCGAGGACCTCGTGGAACTCGCCCTGCGGCCCGAACGCGGAGACGAACGAGAAGGCTCCCACGTAGCTCGGTACGACGAGTGGGAGCGCGGCCGCGACCGACCAGAACCGCCGGAAGGGGAGGTCGGTTCGGGCCGTGAGGTACGCGAGCGGCACGCCGATGAGGATCGAGAAGGCGGTGACGCCCGCCATCAGCAACAGGCTGTTGACGAGGACGTCCGCGGTGCCGGCGCTGAAGACGAGGTCGATCGCCCGCTCGCGCTCGACGGCGACCGCCTCGATGACGAGCCACGCCAGCGGGAACACGAGGGTGGCGGCGATCGCCGCGCACAGCAGCGTCAGCCCGAGCGGGAGCCTGTCGTCGCCGTCGGTCAGCCGGTCGCGGAGCCGGGTTCGCAGGGACATTGTGTGGGAACGGAGTCGCTCTGTCCGAGCGAGGGCGCCCCCGGCGTTAGGGATTCCGATCGCCCGGCGAGCGCACTCCGACGGATATAAGAATTTAGGGCTACCTAAAAAGCTCCATGGAACTGACGCGACGCGACGCCGCGGCCGCGCTGGCCGCGATCGGCGCGACCGGCGGCGTCGCGCTCGGCGTCCGTCGGGGGACCGACGAGGGGGGAAGCGGCGACGGCGCGGGAGACGGCGACCCCTCGTGGGACGGGGACGGCCCCCCGGACGACGAGGCGGTCCGCGAGGCGATGACCGCGGTGGCGCGGGTCGTCTACCCCGGAGAGGTCTCCGGGGTCGGCGCGTTCGTCGACGGCTTCCTCGACGGTCGCCTCGACGGGTCGGCGCACGCGGAGGGGCTCCGCGCGGCGGTCGCCGAGGTCGAGTCGGCGGCCCGGTCGTGGTACGGCGCGCCCGTCGCCGACCTCTCGGCCGCGGACCGCGACGAGCTCCTCCGCGAGCTCGGCGCGGACGTGGCCGACGAGAACCCGGACGGAACGGCCGCGGAGCGGGTCCGCTTCTTCGTCGTCAACGAGCTGCTGCTCGCGCTGTACGCCTCGCCGACCGGCGGGGAGCTGGTGGGGATCGAGAACCCGCAGGGGTACGCCGGCGGCGCGGAGAGCTATCAGCGGGGGCCGCGATGAGCGGCGCGGAGAGCGTCGGAGACGGACGGGCGAACGCCGGCGGCGGGGGACGCGAGGGCGTCGACCGCACCCCCGTCCCGGACGCCGACGTCTGCGTCGTGGGCGCGGGGCCGGCCGGGGCGCTCGTCGCCGACCGGCTCGCGGGCGAACGCGATGTCGTCGTCCTCGACGCCGGGCCGCGGTTCGACCCGGCGGACCGCCCCGCCACACAGGAGCGGCGGTTCCGTCCCTCCTAC
>NZ_NEWI01000235.1:0-2949 GCF_002135005.1 Halorubrum sp. SD612
TCGCGTTCGTCCCTGAGGTCGCGCGCGACGCGAAGCGACTCCAGCAGGCAGTTCACGCTGGCGTCCTCGGGGTCGTCCAGCCCGGCGTCCGTGACCAGCGACCGGACGGCCTCCCAGCCGGCGACCGACGCGACGGCGACCAGCGTGCCGATCGCGACCACGAGGTAGGCGGCGGCGTCGACCGGGTTCGAGCGGACGAAGCCGCCCGCGCCCTCGACGCCTCCGACCACGCCGGCGTCGTCGACGACGACGGCCACGGGCGCGAACGCGAAGAGTATCCGGACGAGCGCGAGGGCGACGAAGCCGACGAGGAGGGCGCCGACCGCGACCGCCGCCCCGAGGAACGGGTTCGCGAGGAACGCCGCGCCGACCGCGATCGAGCCGAGCGCGAGGACGGCGACCCAGAGGAGGAGTTCGGCGACGTACAGCCCGAGGAACGTGAGCCAGCGCGATCGGGCGCCCGCGATCCCCCCGACGAGTCCGCGCTCGTCGCGGAGGCTCGCGATGACTGCCGAGAGCTGCCCGGCCGAGACGACGGCGTACGCGAGTATCGCGAGACCGACCGTGAGGAGGACGCCGGCGGCGAACAGGACCCCGACGGTCGGCGTCAGCAGGGGCTCGAACGCGGGCGTCAACCCCTCGGCCCACGCCTGAAGCGCCTCCGGGTCCTGCGTGTCCGGCGGCGGCTCGACCCCGGCGAGCGCGTCGCCGGCGGCCGCGAGCCGCCCGGTGAGTTCGAGGTGGAGGTAGATCCCCGCGAGCGCGGCGAACGCGCCGAGGCGGGCGATCACCGGGACCGCGGTGCCGAGGAGGTAGAAGGGGAGGACGTCGGCGGGGCGTCGGCGGAGGGTCGCTGTCGTTGCCGTGACGGCGGCGGAGAGGTCCATGTCACTCGGTTCGTTCGTGCGACACTTAAAAACGGCCGTGCCGGACGCGACGCCGTCGTCGGTCCGCGCCCGCCGGCTTAGTCCCAGAACGACTGGGTGCGCGCGTACTCGCGCTCCTGGCGGAGCACGTCGCGGTAGAACTCGTCTTCGTCCTCGCGGAGCTTGTTGATGATCCGCGCGGCGTTGTGGGGGCCGACGCCGCGGGCGGCGAGGGCGATCACCGCCCGCTTCCCGTGCGTCTGGACGAGGCTCGCGGCGCGGTGGGCGCGCTCGGTGCGGCGCTCCTGTTCGTCGTCCTTCTCGGGCGCGCGCACCGCGGCGACGGTCTCGTCGTCCCACGGGTTCAGCGCCGCGATCCGGGTCGAGCCGCACTCCGGGCACTCCGGCTGGTCGCGGACGCGCCGGACCTTCGTCGTGTGCTTCCAGTCCGTACAGTGGAGGCAAAAGAGGATGACGCGGTCGTCCTGAATCCGCTCTCTGACCGTCTCGATCACGTCGGCGTCGGCGTTGTCGGGGACGAGGAACTCCGTGCCGGCGGAGCGGCCCGCGGTGCCGAGCGGGGTGCGCTCGCGGGCGATCGCGAGGTCGAGCGCTCCCTCCTGAACCCCCGCGAGCAGGTCGGCCGTCTCCGGCACCGCGAGGTCGGCGTGGAACACCTCGCGGAGCGCCTCGTCGTAGACGGGGGTGTCCTCTAAGGCCGCGAGCAGGCGGTCGCCGCCGAACTTCCCTCGCCCCTCCTTGTACCGCTTGACGGCGCCGAACTTCGCGGCGACCTGCGCCAGCGTGAACTTCAGCGCGTCCGACTTCTTGACGGCGAGTTCGAGGTACGCCTCTAAGCGCTCGGGGTCGGTCGTCTCCAGCACCTCGCGGAACGTGCCGGGGTCGACGCCGCCGGGGACCTCGAACTCGATCCGGTAGGGGTCGACGTCCATCCCGACCGACGACCCCGCGCGCTGGCCGACGAGCGCCGCGAGCAGGCGCGCGAGCGTCTCGTTGACCTCGTGGCCGAACGCGGCGTTGACGGCGACGGTGCGCGCGCTCCCCTCGATCACGATCCGCTCGTCCGTGGGAGTCGGGTGGCCGGCCTCGACGTGGTCGACGACCGGTTTCAGCGCGCTCGCGACGGTCTCCCGGTCGGTCGGGTAGCGCTCGGCGAGGTCTGCCGCGACCGCTTCGGGGGTGGAGCCGGCCTCCAGGGCGGCCGCGGCCTCGCCGCGAATCCTTCCCACTTCCTCCGCGACGGGCTTCGGGACGGGGATCTCCCGGCCCACCCACGAGGGGACCTCGCCGGTCGGGTCGGGGATCGGCGTCACGTTCACGCGCTCCTCCTCCTCGTCGATCTCCGTGATCTTCCACATCTCGCCGCGCTGGACGAACGTCTCGCCCGGCCCCGCGAAGTTGACGACGAACTGCTCGTCTAAGGTGCCGATGCCGCGTCTGGAGGACATGTCGTACACCTCGTAGGTGGCCTCGTCGGGGATCATCGAGAGGTTCGCGTAGAAGTACTGCCACGTCCCGCCCGACTTCTCGAGGGTGTCCGTCTCCTCGTCGAGCCACAGCAGGCGGTTCCCGTCCAGCTCGCGGACGACCTCTTGGAACTCGGGTTCGGAGAGGTCGGCGAACGGGTAGGCGTTCGTGACGGTCTCGTACGCCTCGCGGGCGTGGACCTCCCCCTCGTCCATCACGAGCCCGACGATCTGGTTCGCGACCGTGTCGAGGCTCCCGTGGTGGATGTTCGCGGGCTCGACCAGCTCCTCGCCCGCCCGCCGCGCGATGGCCAGCGCCTCGAGCGCGTCGTCGCCGCCCTGCGTCACGACGGTCCCCTCGGAGACGAGGTCGCGGCGGTGCCCCGCGCGCCCGACGCGCTGGAGCAGGCGGGCGACCTCGCGGGGGCTCCCGTACTGGACCACGTGGTCGACGCGCCCCACGTCGATCCCGAGCTCCATCGAGGAGGTACAGACGAGCCCGTCGAGCTCGCCCGACTTGAACCGGTCCTCCACGTCGATCCGGACCTCCTTCGACAGCGAGCCGTGGTGGAGCTCGATCTCGGTGGGGTCGGCGG
>NZ_NEWI01000236.1:0-2942 GCF_002135005.1 Halorubrum sp. SD612
TCGACGCCTCCGTCGGGATGCTCTCGCGGGCGCGCCGCGGCCGCGGGCTCTCCGGCGTCGCCGGCGACGCGGGGCGGCTCCCGTTCCGCGACGAGAGCGTCGACGCGGTCACGGTCGTCGACGCGTTCCACCACCTGCCCGATCAGGACGCCGCGCTCGCGGAGGCGGCCCGCGTGCTCGCGCCCGGCGGCGCGCTGGTCGTCCGCGAGTTCGACCCGGAGCATCCGCTGGGGCGACCGCTCGTCGCCGGCGAGCACGCGATCGGGATGGAGTCGCGGTTCCGGGCGCCGAGCGACCTCGCGAGCGCGATGGACGCGGTCGACCTCGACCCGCGGATCGTCGACCGCGGGTTCGGCTACACGGTCGTCGGCGTTCGGCGGTGAGTCACCGCGAAAAGGTCGCTCCGGGTCGACACCGCGCCTCACGACCCCCGTCGCCTCGGCTCAGTCGTGCGAGGCGCCGTGGGCGGCGTGGTCGTGGTCGTGCGACCCCCCTCCGTCGCCGGACTCGTCGTGGGTGTGTTCCTGTTCGCCGGAGGCCGTCTCGCCGAGCACCTCGGCGCCCTCCCCGTCGATCATGTCCATGTTCTTGAGGTTGTCGCGCTCCTCGAAGTCCTCGACCGCCGCCATCACGTCCGCCTGCGTGATCGTCATCCGGTCCTCGGTGAGCGCGCCGAGGACGGCCTCCCGGAGCACCATCCGGAGGTCTGACCCGGTGAGGCCGGTGGTCCGGTCGGCCACCTCCTCGGGGTCGAAGTCGGCGATCTTCATCTCCTTGGTCACGACCCGGAGGATGTCCGCGCGCATGTCCCGGTCCGGCTTGGGGAAGTTGACGATCTCGTCGAAGCGACGCCACGCGGCGGCGTCGAGCTGGTCCGGGTGGTTCGTCGCGCCGATGAGGAGCACCTCGTCGCGCACGAGCGACACCTCGTCGATCGACTTCAGGAGGGTGTTGACCGCGCGCTTCAGGGCGGCGTGCTCGTCCGAGCGGCGGGTCTTCGCGACCGAGTCGAACTCGTCGATGAAGAGGATGCACGGCGAGAGGCGCTTGGCGACCTCGAAGCTCTTCTCGACGTTCTTCGACGTCTCGCCGAGGTACTGGCTCGTGATCATCGAGAGCTTCACCTCGACGAACGGGAGGCCGAGCTCGTGGGCGAGCGCGCGCGAGACGGTCGTCTTCCCGGTGCCCGGCGGACCGACGAACAGCAGCTTCCCGATCTCTCGGAGGCCGATCTCCGCGAGGTACTCGCGGTGTTCGATCGCCTTGACGATCTTCTGGATCTCGCCCTCCTGGTCGCCGGTCAACACGAGGTCGGCCAGCGTCGTCTCGATCTCCTCGGGCGCGCGGACGTTGACGAGGTCGAGCATCTCGCCGTCCTCGTCCTCGTCGAAGTACTCGGAGAGCAGCGCGTCGATCCAGACGCGGTCGGCCTGGACCGGCCGCACGTCCTCTCGGGCCTCCTCGCGGGTCACCGGCGCGTCGAGGTCCTCGGCGGCCTCCACGGCGGCGACGAGCGTCGGGTTCCCGGCGAGCCGGTCGTCGCTCGCGCGGTCGCGGTACCACTCCAGCCCCATCGCGGGCTGGGTCAGCGAGATCTCGCCGGAGAACTCGGTCCGCTGGGTGAAGAGGAGCTCCGAGACCGCGTCCCACGGGCGCTCGACGCCCGTCGCGGTGCGGGTGGTCTCGTCGGTCGCCTTCAGCGGTCGCTCCACGCCGCCGGGGGCGTCCTCGGCGGCGTCGGCCGACCAGAACACCTGCCGGAATCGGGGCGGCAGGTCGTTCTCGTCGAGGTCGCGGTCCTGCGTGTAGAAGTGCGTCGTCAACACGAACTCGACGACGTCGAGCGCCGGGTCACTCATCCGCGGCTAGTAGCGCCGGGACGCGGTTAAGAGCGTCGAAGCGCCCGTGGACGGAGGGGGTATGCGCCGGCGAGTGGCCGACGGACGCGCAGCGAGGGGCGCGGTGAAGCGGCCGCCGTATCGAATCCTTATTAGCGTTGGTCCGCGACGTACCGCGCATGAGTTCCGAAGACGCGACCGAGCCGGGGGATCCCGCCGGCACCGGCGCGGGCGACAGCGGCGGCGAGAGCGAGGCGGACCACGAGAACGCGCTTCAGGACGTCATCGCCGTCGACCCCGACGACGTCGCGCAGGGCACGGTGAACCGGCTCGACGCGCACACCGGCGACGGGATCCGGCACCGCGCGTTCACCTGTCTCGTCTTCGACCGGGACGGCCGGATCCTGCTGGCCCAGCGCGCGCCGAACAAGCGCCTGTGGGACGGCCACTGGGACGGGACGGTCGCCTCGCACCCGGTCGAGGGGCAGTCCCAAGAGGAGGCCACCGAACAGCGCCTCGAGGAAGAGCTCGGCATCTCGCCGGACCAGTACGACGACCTCCGGGTGACGGACAAGTTCGAGTACAAGCGGTACTACCCCAACGAGGGCGTCGAGTGGGAGGTGTGCGCCGTGCTGAAGGTCACCCTCGACGACACCTCGCTCGACCCCGACGACGACGAGATCGGCGGCATGCTGTGGGCCGACTACGACCACCTCCACGAGAACCCCGCGCTGTACCGGCAGCTCCGCCTCTGCCCGTGGTTCGAGATCGCGATGCGGCGCGACTTCTCCTGAGCGGTCGGTCCGTTCCGCGGCCGGGGCGGCCCCGTCCCCGCGCGGTCTCTTCTCGATCCGAAGCGGCGACTTGAAGGCGCTCCCGCGCCGCGATCCGGTATGACCGTCGTCGCCCTGCTGGCGAACCCGCCCCGCGAGGGGCTCGTCGGAACCGCGATCGCCGAGTCGACGCCGCTGTCGCCCGCCGAGGCGGCGGACCTGTACGAGGCGATGTTCCGCGACGCCGTCCTCGCGGTCGACCGCTCCGGCGGCGAGCTCCTCGTCAACTTCCCCGACGAGGAGGCCCTCCCCGCCGAACACCGGACCGAGA
>NZ_NEWI01000237.1:0-2924 GCF_002135005.1 Halorubrum sp. SD612
CCGGCGACGAAGTTCGAGGCCGGCGACGTGAGCTTCACCGCGATGGAGATGGCGGCGAAGCTCGGCAGCGAACAGGAGTTCCCCTACGACGACGCCGAGTCGCTCGTCGACGACATCATCGACGGGCTCGACGCGAAAGGGATGCTCTGAGTCGGTCGACCGCCTCACCGCGTTTCTCCTCGCGATCCGCCGCCGACTGTCACCGCCGAGCGTCGCCGCCGACCGGCGGCGGGAGGTTGATTACCGCGGAGCCGCTACGGCGGGTGTGTTCGCCGAGTTCACGAGCCTGGTGCCGCGGTGGGTCCTCTGGGGAGTCGGTCTCGGCGGGGTCGCCACCGCCGTGGTCGCCTTCGCGTTCTACCTCGGGGACCGGTTCGTCCCGGCACCCGCCGCGTCGACCGGCGGCCGCGGCGCCGCCGGCGACGACCGCCGCCGCCGCGAGATCCGGACGTACCTGAACGCCGCCGGCGAGCGCTTCGACGAGGACCACGCGTTCGACGGCGTGTCGGTCCCCTTCTACCTCCCGGACCGCGGGGTCGCGATCACCTTCGACGCGCACGACTACTTCCGGCTGGAGGGCGAGGGCGTCTACACCGTCCTCTGTGAACACGAGATGCCCGGCCGCGGGCTCGGTCGCCGGCTCCCGTTCGACGTGGACGAGCCCGACTGGGCGACCGACGACTCGTCCGGTTCGGACGGCGGCCGGTCCGGCGCCGGCGGCTTCGGCGGGCGATTCGGCGCCGACCGGGCCGCCGGGCGCTCGACCGCTCGCGGCCGCGCCGGCCGCGCGGACCCCGTCGGCGACGCGTTCGACGAGCTCGGCCTCGACCGCGACGCCGACGTCGACGCGGTGAAGGGCGCGTACCGCGAGCGCGTCAAGGAGACGCACCCGGACCAGGGCGGTGACGAGGAGTCGTTCCGCCGTGTCCGCGAGGCGTACGCGACCGCCCGCAACCACGCGGACGGCGGACCGAGCCCGGGCGGCGGCGACGCGGACCGCGACGCGGGCCGTCGCCGCGAGCGCTCGTCCGGGTACGGGCGGTGAGCGACCGCGCCCACGAGTCGGGGCCGACGTTCGCGGACCGCGCTGTCTACCTCCCGGGAGCCGACGCCCTCGTCGTCGCCGACCTCCACGTTGGCCGCGGCGAGGCGTCCGCCGTCTCGCTCCCGCTCGGCGAGCGCGCGGACCTCACTGACCGGCTCGGCACCCTCCTCGACCGGTTCGATCCCGGAACCGTGGCCGTCGCCGGCGACGTGGTCCACACCTTCGACCGAGTCACGGACAGGACCCTCGGCACACTGAACGCCCTCCGCGACGCATGCGAGACGCGCGGCGCCGCCCTCGAACTCGTCGCCGGCAACCACGACACCGCCCTGCCGAGCCGCTGGGACGGGCGGGCCCGCGAGGAGCTCGTTCTGAGCGAGAGCGGCGACCGGGACGCCGACGCCACGCACGTCGCGAGAACGGTCGTCTGTCACGGGCACGAGGCGCCCTCGACCGACGCCGACCGCTACGTGATCGGCCACGTCCACCCGACGATCGAGATCGAGGGCGACCGCCGGCCCTGCTTCCTCCGCGGCCCCGGAACGTACCGCGGGGCCGACCTCCTCGTGTTGCCCGCGTTCACCCGCCTCGCGCCGGGCGTGGCGGTCAACGACATGCGCACCGACGCGTTCGACTCCCCGCTCGTGACTGACGCGGACCGCCTCGCGCCGGTCGTGGTCGACTCCCCGTCGGAGGGCTCGGGCCGCGGTGCGGATGCGGGCGACGCGGGAGAGGCCCTCCGGTTCCCGCCGCTCGGCGAGTTCCGCCGGCTGTTGTGAGCGCTTCTGCCCCGCCGTGCGTACAGCACCGGACAAACACGGGAGCGCCTCGCCGAGGGTGTCACGGGTGAACCCCACCGCCGGCGACGTGGATCTCCTCGCTCTCTCGTCGGGCGAGAGACTATAACGAACGTTTATGATTCACGCGGTGCGAACCGTTCCCACATGGAAGCAGCCAGACTCCACGAGTACACCGACGACATGCGCGAGGGGCTCACCATCGACGAGGTCGACCGGCCGACGGCGACGGGGCCGGACGACGTCGTCGTCGAGGTCGAGGGCGCGGGCTGGTGCCAGACGGACAACCACATCATCGAGGGGATGTGGGCCGAGTACGTCCCGCAGGAACTGCCGCTGACGCTGGGCCACGAGAACGCGGGGACGGTCGTCGAAACGGGCGAGGACGTCGAGATCGTCTCCGCCGGCGACCCGGTGATCTGCCACCCGGTACAGACCTGCGGGACCTGTCGCCCCTGCCGGCTCGGCGAGACGATGCACTGCGAGAACAGCGCGTTCAACGGGCTGACTCACGACGGCGGCTTCGCCGAGTATCTCCACACCAGCGAACGAGCGGTCATCCCGCTGCCGAGCGGGGTCGAACCGATCGACATCGCGCCGCACGCGGACGCCGGCATCACCGCGTACCACGCGGCCAAGAAGGCGGTCGCGGAGCTGAACCCCGGCGACCACGCCGTCGTCATCGGCGTCGGCGGGCTCGGTCACATCGGGCTCCAGTGCCTGAACGCGATGAGCGCGGCAAAGATCACCGCCGTCGACCTGAAGGAGTCGGCGCTGAACCTGGCGAACAGTTACGGCGCGGACCACCTGGTGAACCCGAGCGAGGCCGACGTGGCGGCCGAGATAGCGGGGATCACCGACGGCACGGGCGCCGCGCAGGTGCTCGACTTCGTCGGCGAGGACGTGACGACCGCCTACGCGCCGGACATCACCGCCGGCGGCGGCGACCACCACGTCATCGGCTACGGCGGGCACGTCCACGAGCCGTCGCAGGCGCTGGTGAACGGCGAGTTCTCCTTCGTCGGCAACATCGTCGGGCGGTACGCGGAGCTTCAGGAGCTCGTCGCGCTCGTCGAGCAGGG
>NZ_NEWI01000238.1:0-2901 GCF_002135005.1 Halorubrum sp. SD612
CGGGCGCGCGGGTGGGCGGGCGGGCCCTCCTCTGCCCGCCAGGTTGGGCCGAGGGACGGAGGCCACCCGGGCGGACCCGGGGACGCCCCCGCACCCCGCGGGCGCGTCGACCGGGAACCCCGCCGCCACGTACCGACCCCACCCGAGGTCCGGGTCGACCTCGCGTCGCATCCGGAGGACCCCGAGTTCGACGAGCCCGTTCATCACGCCCCACAGCGACAGCATCGCGAGGACGGCCCAGCCCCGAGGGGTCGTCGCGAGGGCCTCGACGGGGGCGTACAGCCGCCATGCCATGTACGCGCCGGTGACCGGGAGGACCACGCCGGTCCAGCGCGTGATCATGAGGAGGCGGTGCGCGGCGTCGACGAACGCGGCGCGGCCGAGCGTTCCGTCGGTCGCCCGCGGCAGGGTGGCGTAGACGACGTACAGCGTCGCGCCGGTCCACAGCGCGCCGGAGAGCACGTGGAGGACGAAGGCGGTCGCGAGCAGCACGGGACCAGATGGGGGAGAGAGCGTCATAAGATCCGTCCCGGACTGGATCGGTCGTCGCCTCCGACTCCCGCCCGCGCCCGTCTGTTTACGCGCCGTCGACCGGCACCGCGTCCAGCGCCGCCTCGACGACCCGCACCGCGCTCGCGCCGTCGCGCCGAGGGACGACGCAGACCAACGCGTCGCCGGCCACGGCCGCGGCCGCGATCCCGACGTCTGCGGCGGCGAGTCTGCCGAGCGCGCTCGCCAGCGCCGCGGCGTCGACGTCGCCGGTCGCGAGGACCGCCGTGCGGTCGCCGCCGTCGACGACCGCCGCGTCGCCGACGCGGAGGAGGGGGACGTCGCCCGCGGCGTCGCCGTCGCGGTCGTCAGCTTCGTCGCCCGCGTCGCCCGCGGCCGCGTCCTCGACCACGTCCACCCCGCCCCGCATGGTGACGCTCGCGGTCCGGGCGTCGGTCTCGTACGGCGGGAGGTCCTCCCGGAAGCGGCGGAGCGCGGCCGCGATCGCGTCCGGTTCGCCGTCGAGGTCGGCCCGCTCCGCGAGCCAGGTCGCCGCGGCGCTGTGGTTCACCAGTCCGGCGCGCAGCGCGTCGCGAAGGAACGGGCGCGCTCCGACCGCCTCCCGCGTCTCGGCTGCCAGCGACATGCGCGGGGCTGCGCGTCGGGCGGGCAAGATCGTTTCGGTCGGTCCGCGGTCGCACTGAGCGCCGATCGGCGTTCCCGGCGCGCCGCGACCTCCGAAGTCCCTAAGAGCGGCGCGGCCCCAGTACGGATATGCAGTCGCTCGTCATCGTCGCGCACGGCTCTCACCTCAATCCCGAGTCGAGCGCGCCGACCTACGACCACGCCGACACGATCCGCGCCGCCGGTGCCTTCGACGAGGTCCGCACCGGGTTCTGGAAGGAGGAGCCGCACTTCCGAGAGGTGCTCCGCACCGTCGAGGGCGACGAGGTGTACGTGGTCCCGCTGTTCGTCTCGGAGGGGTACTTCACCGAGCAGGTGATCCCGCGCGAGCTCCGGCTCGCGGGCTGGGACGTCTCCGAGTGGGACTCCGACGGCCTCTCCGCCGACCAGGCGACGCTCGTCGCCGAGGACATCGACCGCGAGGTCCACTACTGCGGTCCGGTCGGGACCCACCGCGCGATGACCGACGTGATCGTCCGGCGCGCGGAGTCGGTCACCGACGACCCCGACGTGGGCGACGGGTTCGGGCTGGCGGTCGTCGGCCACGGCACCGAGCGCAACGAGAACTCGGCGAAGGCGATCGAGTACCACGCCGACCGGATCGCCGAGCGCGACCGCTTCGACGAGGTGAAGGCGCTGTACATGGACGAGGACCCGGAGGTCGACGACCTGCCCGAGCACTTCGAGAGCGACGACGTCGTCTTGGTCCCCCTCTTCATCGCCGACGGCTACCACACGCAGGAGGACATACCCGAAGACGTCGGGCTCTGCGAGGACCACACCGAGGGGTACGACGTGCCCGAGACCGTCGACAGCACCCGGATCTGGTACGCGGGCGCGGTGGGGACGGAGCCGCTCATGGCCGACGTGGTCTTGGAGCGCGCCGCCGACGCCGGCGCCGACCTCGGGGCCGCGCTCGACGACGTGCGCGAGACGACCCGCGTCGCCACGGGGGACTGACCGTGGCCGACTCAACCTCCGCGACCGGCGGCGGCGAGACGGGAGACGACGGGTCGGAAGCGCCTGACATCGACCTCCCGAGCGACGCGTTCGACGCGGTCCTCGACGCGCTCGCCGACCGCGACCCCGGCGACTCCCTCCGGTTCGAGGGGTTCAGCGTGACCGGGGCCGAGGGCACGGACGGTGACGCGGGCGGGCGGTACCGCCTCGATCCCGCCGACGGCGACGACCGAACCGGGCTGACCGAGCGCGGGCTTCGCGAGGCGCTGTCGGAGCGCGCGCCGGCGGTCACGGACTGGTACGCCTTCGAGCGGGTCGTCGGCGAGTTCGGGCCGCGCCGCGCCTTCCTCCGCTGGATCGAGGACGCCGACGGCGAGACCGTCGCGACCCGGTACGCCGCGCTCGCCGAGGGGATCGAGCGCGCGTGGGGGGAGCTGAAGATCACGGCGACGGTCACCGACCGCGGCGAGCGCCGCTACGACGTGCGCCACGCCGACGACGCCGGCGTTCCGGTCGACGAGTTGGAGTCGCACGAGGACCCCCTCGACGCGCGCGAACTCGTCACGTACGACGAGAAGGGGCGGTACCGGCCGCTCAAGACGGCGCCGTCGCTGGCCGGCGGCTGGGTGTTCCCCGATCTGGGCCCGCGCGACCTCTACGAGGCGGTGGAGACGATCTACCCCGCGACGGTCGCCAACTGGCACCGCGAGCGCGAGGGCGAGCTCGACATGACTCACTGGCGCGAGACGATGGAGCGCCAGTCGGGCA
>NZ_NEWI01000239.1:0-2879 GCF_002135005.1 Halorubrum sp. SD612
GTTCGGGAGTCCGACACGCTCTTTAGGGGTGATCGCTTACCTGCGGCCAATGACGGTCGAAGCGACCAGTGCCGGAGCCATCCTCTTCCGCGATACCCGCGGCGAACGGGAGTACTTGCTCCTGAAGAGCCGACCGGGGGACTGGGAGTTCCCCAAAGGCGGGGTCGAGGGGGACGAGGAGCTCCAGCAGACGGCGATACGAGAAGTCGGCGAGGAGGCCGGGATCGAGGATTTCCGGCTGATCGACGGGTTCCGCGAGGAGTACGACTACGTGTTCGAGGCGAACGGCAAGACCATCCACAAGACGGTCCACCTGTTCATCGCCCGCTCGTTCGAGGCGAGCGCCGAACTCTCGAAGGAGCACCGCGACCTCCAGTGGCGCGACTACGACCAGGCGCTCAACACGATCACCCAAGACGGCCCGCGCGAGATCCTCGAGGAGGCCCACGTGTACCTCGACGAGCGGAAAGACGAGGAGGACGGGAAGTACGTCTGATCGGGGGGCGGAGACGGGCGCGCGATCGATCGGCCGACAGCGGGCGCCCCCGCCCCGAGCGTTTCGCTTTTGTCCGCGCCCCGCGACGGTGTGGACAGTGACGCCCGACGCCGAGTTCGGCTACGAGCTGTTGGTCTGTCGGTACGCCGAGCTGGAGTGGCACCCGAGCGAGGGACGCCGTCCCGCGCTCGTCGCCCGCCAGCTCGGCACGCAGGCGCGCCGCTGGGACACCGTCGTGATCGAGGTCGACCCCGCGGCGTTCGAACGGCGGCGCGCGTTCGGCGACCGGGCCGTCGACTCCGACCTCCTCCACGTCGTCCGCGGCGCGCCCGCCGCGTGGGCGTGGTACCGCGACGCGCTGCCCGACCCCGGCTACCCGTGGCGCTACGTTCGACAGGCGGTCCACCGGGCGGCGGGCCGCGGCCTGATCGAGAAGCGGCGCGACGGGAACCGGATTCAGATCCGCCGCAAGCGACCGTATCCGGACTGGGTCGAGCGGATCGTCGCGGTCGAGAACAAGCCGGACCTAGACGCCAGCGCGGCCGACAGGCTCGCCGACCAGCTCGAACACGACGTCGAGACCGCGCTCGCCGACGAGGTCTGGCTCGCGACCGAGACGACCGGTGAACGCGTCGAGCCCGCCCTCCTCCGCGAGATGCCCGTCGAGGCCGGGGGCCTCGCGACCGACTTCTCCGCGGGCGTCGACGCCGACGCGGTCGACGTGGCGTGGCACCCGAGCGCCCTCTCGCCCGGACCGGGCGAGCGACGTGACGCCGCGACGGAGACGCTCCGCCTAGAGATCGCCGAGCGCGCTTACGGGAAGGGGTGGCGAACCTTCCACGACACGATGCGGCCGGACTGCCGACACTTCGAACTCCGCCGCGAGGGGCGCGCGCTCGTCCCCTACTGCGCGGCGAAGGGGAAGGTCCCCACCGCGCGGGAGTGTTCGGGGTCCTGTCCGGAGTTCTCGCCGGAACCCCCGCAGTGGCGCACGAATGGGTGGCCGATCGAGGGCGGACCGGGGAAGGGTATCGAGCGGCTGCTGGCGCGGCGTCGCGAGCGCGAACGAAATCGGGTCGAAAGCGTTGAGTGACCGAGGGCGCCAGCAGGTCGTATGCGGTTCCCGAACCCTCCGCTCTCCGAGTACGCGCTCAACACGGCCGTCGTGGTCCTCACGCTTGGGGTCCTCCAGTACACCGGTTGGCTCTCCGAGGACCCCGGCGGGCTTGACCCGGCGTTTCTCGCCGTGGTCGCGGTAACGTTCCCGGCGTTCTCGTACCTCATCGCGCTCGCCGGGGCGAACGTGTGGTCTGACGCCGGTTGACCGCCCGAACGAGCCGTCTCCCTACGCCAGCGCGGCCGCCAGCTTCTCCACGGGATGCGACGGCTCCGGCACTTCGCCCGGCCCCTCCTCCAGCTGCGTCCGGCAGGACGTTCCGGGGGCGACGAGACCGTCGCCGTCGCTGGCGTCCACCTGCTCGAAGAGGTTCTCGCCGATCGCCTTGCTCATCGAGTAGTGCTCGGCCTCGTAGCCGAACGAGCCCGCCATCCCACAACAGGAGGAGTCGAGCGGGTCGACGCCGTAGCCCGCGCGCCGGAGGACGCCGACCGCGTGGTGGTCCTTCTTCGTCGCCTTCTGGTGACAGTGACCGTGGTAGGTGAGCGACTCCGTCGGGGCGTCGAGGGAGAGAGTCTCGTCGAGCCTGTGGGCGTCGACGTACTCCATGACGCCGTAGGCGTTCTCCGAGACGGCGGCCACGTCCTCGTCCGGCACGTCGCTGGCCTCGCCGTCGAGCAGGTCGTGGTAGTCGGACTGGAGCATCACGGCGTCGGACGGTTCGACGACGACCACCTCCCAATCATCCCGGACCCGGGGGGCGAGCGTCTCCACGGCGTCCCTCGCCGTCGCGCGCGACACGTCGAGCATCCCCTTCGAGTGTGGCGGCCGCCCGCTCCCGTCGACGTCCGGGATCTCGACGTGGCAGTTCGCGGCCTCCAGCACGCGCACCGCGGCCTTCCCCGCGCCGGGGTTCGTGTATGTCGTGTACACGTCGGGGAACAGCAGCACGTCGCGGTCGGCCTCCTCGCGCGAGACGCCCGCGCCGCCGCGGGCCTCGAACCAGTCGACGAGGGTCGCAGAGCGGAACTCGGGGAGGTCCCGCTCCCTCGCGATCCCGAGCGCCTTCTCCGCGATGAGCCCGCTCCCGGGGATCTTGTTCGGGAGGTTCGAGAGCGGCGCGAGCTTCGAGGCGAGCGGCGCGAGCGACTCGAAGCGTCCGAGCAGCCGCGTCCGCAGATCGATCCCGTGCTCCTCGTGGTGGGCGTGCTCGACCTCCGCCTTCAGCTTCGCCATGTCGACGCCGCTCGGGCAGTCCACCTTACA
>NZ_NEWI01000023.1:0-9108 GCF_002135005.1 Halorubrum sp. SD612
CGGCGCGTTGTTGCCGTCCTCGTGTCCCATCCAGTAGAGCAGCGTCTGTTTCAGCGGGAGCCCGTGGACGAGGGCGGCGCCGTGCTCGCGGTACGACGGCACCATCCAGTCGTCGTCGTCGAGCGCGTACGCCGACCCGATCTGGGCGCCCTCCTGCCCGGAGAGCGGGGGGTACGTCCCCATCCGGCCCTGCCGCTGGAGGCTCACCGCGCGGCCGTCGAAGTGGCGCGCCAGCCGCATGTGCCTGTACATCTCGACGAGCGCCTCGTCGTCGAGGTCGGGGAGGTCGCCGACGACCTCGCCGTCCTCGTCGAGGACGCGAACCGTCTCGTCGTACGCCCTGTCGAACACGCTCACGGTCGAACCCACCTTCGCATGTCCGATACGTCCACCGCCCGGGTAATATCGTTTTCGTAAATAATTTAGTATAATCAGAAATAGCGGCATCGCTCTGAGAAACCGTCCATCAGACGGGGTAAGAACCGGACGTTTCTGAACAAACCCGGGCGTGTCCGGCAATATTTTCGCCAACATGTGCGTTTCGTCGGTCAGTAACGGACGAACAGGAAGGTTTTCGCGCGGGGTCGGCAGAAGGTTTTCGCGCGCGGCGCGCTTCGGAGCGCCGGGGCTACGCGATCGAAGCAGCGCGAGGAGATAGTCGGCAGAGACCGTCTAACGTCGACGGGACCGCTACCCGAGCCGGAACGAGGGCTCGTCCGGTTCGCCGTCGAGGTCCTCCAGCTGGATCACCTCTTCGTCGCCGTCCTCCAGCTGCTCGCGGAGGTAGTTGACGTACCGCTTGTGTTCTTCGAGCTGCTCGCGGAGGTGTTCGGCCTCGAGCTCCAACCGCTCGTGCTCGCGGACGAAGCTCTTCGGGACCTCGATCTTCGGGGGGAACGACTCCCCGCTGTCGCCCATGCTGTCCAGTTCGGCCTCCGGGATGACCCGGACCTTGCCGTCGTGGGCAACGAGCGTATCCACGTAGTCCCGGAAGACCGCCGACAGGGAGATGTCCCGCTCCTCGGCGATGTCGCGGAGCGTCTCGAACGCGTCCTCGTTGACGCGGAACGAGATCGTCTTGTTCTTGTTGCCCATTACCGGACCGTTCGTTCCGCAGATCACTTAAGCGTTTGTCAGACGGTCGCAAGAACGAAAGCCGGGGTTCGAGCGCCGAGAGGCGCCGAGTACCGGGGAAATCCGGATGTCAGCGCGTCAGGGCTCCGGCGCGCCGGCCGGACCGGTCCCGTCCGGGGCGTCGCCGGAGACGTCGGCGTCGGCGTCCGCGGACCCGTCGTCCGCGAGTTCGTCGCCGCTCTCGTCGAGGTCCTCAAGCGCCGACAGCGCGGCGGCCTTGTACGTCTCGGGGTCGTAGTCGTACTCCTCGCGGGCCATCCGCGCGTACTCGTTGCCCTCGTCGTCGAACGCGGCGACGCGCTCGACGGTGCGGCGGGCGGTCTCCGCGACCCAGCGGTCGCGGGTGGCGGCGTCGACCTCGGTGATCGACTCGGGGCGGACGGAGACCCGGACCGTGCCGTCGTCGGTCTCGTAGGTCCGGGGTTTCCCCACGACCGCGACGTACGCCGGGGGCTCCAGATCCCGGAGCTTGGAAGCGGCTTCCGGCTGGTACTGGCCGGCGTACACGAAGAACGTGCCCGTCGGGTCGACGATGCGGCCGCGCCAGTACTCGCTGTCCTCGCCGACGTCCTCCTTCTCCGTGAGCGTCCCCACGAAGAACACGCGGTTCGAGGACTCCCCAGTCGGTAACAGCGCGTAGACGGGGGCGCGCTCGTCGTCGGACTCGGTGAACGTGTAGCCGGCGTCGTTGAACTCGGTGGCGAACGCGCGCCGGGCGACCTCTCGGGTGGGTGCGGATTGGCTCATTTAAATCGACCTCGCTTCGATCAGCGCGCTCTCAACGTCGACTCTGCCGGGCTCGTCCATCTCGTCGACCAGGACGTACCGGCCGAAGGTGGGGCCGGTGACGCGGTAGTAGCGCCCGAGCACGTCCTCGCCCATCTCCTCGGCGACGACGGTGGTGTCGAGCGCGTCCATCGCCATGTCCTTGGCCTCCTCTAAGGTCATGCCGGTGAGCTCCTCGGTGGCCTCGCGGTCGAAAATGACCTCGGTGACGGTCTCGCCGTCGTCTAACACGCCCTTGATCCGGAGGTCGAACTCGCCCTCGACCTGCCCGTGTTCGGAGCAGCGCCCGTTCTGGAGGACGCGCGTACAGTCCTCCTCGGGGCACCGCTTGATCAGCCCGGAGCCGGACTGGATGTCCACGAGGGCGCCCTCGACGGTGTCGGCGTTGTCGCCGACCTCGATCTCCTCGTCGATCTCGGTGATACCGGTCGTCCGGTTGAGCTTCACCGAGTAGCTGCCCTCGTACTCGTCGGTGACGACGTTCGAGAGCTCGTACGCCTGCCCCTCCGTCAGCTCGGGGAGGTCGGAGGTCTCGAAGGCGACGAACTTGATCGTGCCCGACTCGTCGCCGAGGAGCCCGACCTGCGAGATGGAGTCGCTGCGCGGCTCCCAGAGGTCGACCAGCTCCACGCGTAAGTCGACCCACTGCTCGTCCTCGTCGATGTCGTTGACGAGGACCTCCTCGCTGCCGCCGCGGCCGAGCTCGTCGCGCTCCATGCCGGCGTCTTCGAGGTAGCTGTTGGTGACGCTCCGGCTCGCCTCGTCGAGCGGCACGCGGTACTCGTCGACGAGCGTCGTCAGCCGCTCCTCGACGTCGTCGGGGTCGACATCGGTGTGGTCCGAGAACTGTTCCGCTATCGCTTCCGCTTCCTGTCGCAGTTCGCTCATGGGGTGTCTCCGCCTCCGGTCTTGTTTTCAGTGGGAGGCGTACGACGGTTGGTTCCAGATGGTATTAAAATGTACGTGACCGCGGTGAAAGTGGAACTAAACGCCCGCTTGAGGGCCGCTACGTGGCGTTCTTTCGATCCGTGGAGATCGGCCGACGGGGCGACCTCGATCGCGTCAGACGCACGTCAGCCGTGCGCGGGCTTCGTTTCGAGTGGAACGATCACACGGATCGCGACCTCACGAGACGGGGATCCGGCAAGCGTGACGAGAACGATGGCGGTGGCGCGCGCCTCCGAGCGCCTTTTAAAGGCGCGAGGAGCGCGTGCGAGGGAGTCGGCGGCGACCGACGGGAGCCGCCGACGAGGCTGGGGAGGCGTGAGGTGCGGTCCCGCGAGCGACCGTAGGGAGCGAGCGGGAGTACGGAAGTCGCAGCCCGCGCAGCGAACGCAGTGAGCGAGCAGGACCGTCTTCCGGCGGTTGCGGCCGGGTGGGACTCGAAGGGGCAGCCGGGAGGCGGGCGCAGGCGTTCACGAGAGCGAAGCTCTCGTGAGCCAATCAGAACGCGGAGCGTTCTGATGACGACGTAAGCACCGCAGGAGCGAACGGAGTGAGCGACGAGGAGCGCAGCGAGCGTACGGCCGCCTCGCGGCTGCCCCTTTGAGTCCCACCCCACAGCACCGCGACCGCGCCTCACACCTCCCCAGCCTCGTCGGTGGTCCGGAGCGAAGCGGAGGACCACCGACTCCCTCGCGCGAGCGGTTCGCGCCGCGGTGCAGCGCTCACCGGCACGCACCACCGCGCCGCTCTTTATAAGCGATCATCGTTGCGACTCTCATATTTAAATAGCGAATCGACGCGGCGGTCTCGAACACCGGCTCCCGGCGTCGATCAGATCGCCTCTCGGTACGCCTCCAGGGTCTTCTCGACGTCTTCCTCGGTGTGCGCGTAGGAAGTGAACTGGCACTCGAACTGGTTCGCGGTGAGGAACACCCCTCGGTCTTTCATCTCCTGCCAGAACACGCGCTCCCAGCGGTCGGTCGCGGCCGCGGCGACGTCGGCGCCCGTCTTCGGGCAGTGGTCGTACCGGGCGCAGTCGGGGTCCTGTCGGCAGCCGCCCGTACAGCAGGCGTCGACGTCCTCGGGCGCGTCGCGGGTGAATATCGTCTTGAACATCGAGTCGGTGCCGACGACGGTGTACTCCGGCGCGCGCTCCGCGCAGATCTCGGCGATCCCCTCGCGGAGCTTCCGCCCGAGCCGGTTGACGTGCTCGTACACGTCGTTTTCGGCCGCGTACTCCAGCCCGGCCTTCCCGGCGGCCATCGTCACCGGATGGCCCGAGAAGGTGCCGGACTGGAACACCTCGCCCGCGGGGGTGAACCCCTCGATTATCTCGGCTTTCCCGCCGATGGCGCCGACCGGGAAGCCGCCGCCGATGATCTTGCCGAACGTCGTCACGTCGGGGGTGACGCCGAACTTCGACTGCGCGCAGCCGAGCCCGCCCACCCGGAAGCCGGTGATCACCTCGTCGAAGACCAGGAGCGAACCGTGGTCGTCACAGAGGTCCCGGAGCGTCTCGTGGTAGCCGTCGACCGGCGTGACGATCCCCTTGTTGGCTAAGATCGGCTCGACGAGGACCGCCGCGATCTCGTCGCCGTGCTCCGCGAACACCTCCTTCGCCGCCTGCGGGTCGTTGAACGGGATCGGGAGCGTGTGCTGGGCGAACTCCTCCGGGATCCCCGCGGTGGAGGGGTGGGCGTCTCCCGGCGACCCCTCCACGAGCGTCGACTCCTGCGCGCCGTGGTACCCCCCCTGCATCACGACGATCTTGTCGCGGTCGGTGTGGCCGCGGGCCAGCCGGACCGCCGAGACGGTCGCCTCCGTGCCGGAGTTGACGAAGCGGATCGACTCCACGCTCGGGACGTGTCGCGCCACGAACTCGGCGTGTTCGACCTCGATCTCCGTCGGCGCGCCGTACATCGGTCCCTCCGCGACGTGGGACTGGACCGCCGCCTCGACCGGGTCGGGCAGGTCGTGGCCGTACAGCAGGGGGCCGTACCCCATCACCCAGTCGACGTAGCGGTTCCCGTCGGCGTCGATCACGTGGCCGCCGTCGCCGCGCTCGACGAAGAAGGGGTGCGGCATATTCGCCCGGACCGAGGAGTTGACGCCGCCGGGCATCACCGACAGCGCGCGGTCGTACAGCCCGCGCGAGCGCTCGTGGTTCATACGGATCGGTTGGAGCGTCGGGCTGAAAGTAGTTGCCGAACCGGGCGACCCGGTTCGGACGCGAAAAGCGTCTCCCGTCGGTTCGCGCGCTACGCCCCTACACCGCCTCCGGCCCGGTCGTGCCCGTGCGCACCTGGAGCGCGTCCTCGACCGGCATGATGAACACCTTGCCGTCGCCCGGCTCGCCGGTCTCGGCGGCGTCGGCGATCGCCTCGGCCACCTCGTCGGCCGGGATGTCGGCGACGACGACCTCGACTTTCACCTTCTGGTGGAGGTCGACGGTGAACTCCTCGCCGCGCCACTGGCCCTTCTTGGCGGGCTGGCTGCCGCGGCCGGAGACGTTCGTCACGGTGAGCGAGGGCGCGTTGACCTCCGCGAGCGCCTGCTTGATCGCCCCGAGCTTGTCGGGGCGGACGACCGCGGTGACCATCTTGATCTCCGCGCCCGCCTCCTCGCCGCCGTCGGCGCGCGGGGACTCATCCGTGGTGTCCACGACGGCGGAGCCGCCGTCCGTCGCGACGTTCGCGCGGCCGAACTCGGGGTACGTCTCGACGCCGTGTTCGCTGACGTCGAGCCCGTCGCGCTCGTGTTCGGGGGTGACGCGGGCCTGCCCGACCGCCTTGAACAGGCCGAAGACGACGGCCGTCGCGACCACGGTCCACGCCGCGATGACGACCACGCCGATGACCTGCGAGACCAGCACGTCGACGGAGAAGCCGTTGATGCTGACGAACGGCAGCGCGAGCACGCCGAGGACCCCGGCAGAGCCGTGGACCGGGAACACCGCGCAGACGTCGTCGATCTTCATCCGGTCGGCGACGAACTCGAAGACGAGCGGGAGCTGGAGGCCGCAGACGAGCCCCACGGCGATGGCGCCCCACCAGGTGGCGAGGTTCGCGATGCCGGTCACGCCGACCAGCCCGGCCAGCAGCCCGTTCGCGACGTACAGCGTGTCGACCTTCTTCGAGAGCGCCACCGACGCCAGCGCGGCGCCGACCCCGCCCGCGGCCATGCCCAGCGTCGTGCCGAGCGAGACGCGGCCGACCGCCGCGTAGCCGCCGAGCGCGAGCTCGCCGGACTCGCTGACCGAGAAGACGGTCGCGGTGGTGCCGACGTTGAACCCGTACCAGCCGAACGCCAGGATGAGGGTGCCGAGCACCGCGAACGTCATCGAGTGACCGGGGATGACGTTCGTGGAGCCGTCCTCGGCGTAGCGGTCCATCCGCGGCCCCAGCACGTACGCCGCCGTGAGCCCGGCGATGCCGCCCATGCCGTGGACGATCATCCCGCCCGCGAAGTCGGTGAAGCCGAGCCCGGCGCCGCCGAGGAAGCCGCCGCCCCAGGTGATCCCCGCGACGACCGGGTAGATGACCGCCGAGATGGCGAACGTGTACGCCACGTACGCGCGGAGCTTCGCGCGGCCGGCGACCGCGCCGGAGACGATCGTCGCCGCCGTCATCGCGAAGACGGCGCCGAACAGCCAGCTGTTGACCCAGCCGCCGTCGCCGAGCGCCGAGGCCGCGGAGAAGCCGGCGCCGCCGGCGACGCCCTCGATGCCGAACCCGATCAGGAAGTAGACGATGACGCCGACGCTCCACGTCAGCAGGTTCTTGGTGAGCTGGTTGGCGACGTTCTTCGCGCGCACCTGCCCCGCTTCGAGCATCGCGAAGCCGGCGTGCATGAAGAAGATCAGGAAACACACCACCGCGACCCACATCAGGTTCACGCCCTCGGCGAGGACGCTCGGATCGATCGAGGCGAGGACGCCGCCCGTCACGATTCACTCACCCCTACTGAACGACCGTCCGATTCGAAACGCAATTCGCTCGTGTTCATGTGCTGAATCACGTTTCGACACCGGGGAACGACCATACATAAACGTTAGAGTTGAGTTTCACAAAAAGCGGCGTTGATAATACGACGACCGTCCGATATAAGGACGTAGCTATGGAATATAAGGACGTTTTCTGGGGTGTTTCGCGGCAATCGTTGCGCTCGAAGCCAACAACCGTTGTGTACGATATCTGTCTATTCGACCGAAATGCGTCGTCGCGGGCCGTTCTGAAGCCGTGCGCGGCCGGTTCTGGCGAGTATTGCCGGCCCGCCGTCTCGCGATTCACCGCCGTTCGGGCCGTTCTCTCCGAATTCGCGGCTTTGAAGCCTTCTCGATAAAATATGACGTACGTCAACCCATCTCCGGGATCACCGATCGATTCGGTCGATCAGTTGCCGCCGGGCGCGACCACCGATCGGCGTCCGCGGGCGCCCGCTTATTCCGGCTTCAGCCCCTCGTTCTGGACGCGCATCACGGCCTCGCCGTCGGCGAGGTTCGGCGCGTCGACGAGGCGGACGATCCGCTTGTCGCCCTTCGACTTCCGGAGGTAGATCCGGAAGGTGGAGGCGTGTCCGAGGATGTTCCCGCCGATCGCTTGGGTCGGGTCGCCGAAGTAGGAGTCCGGGTTCGACGCGACCTGGTTAGTGACGAGGATGGCGGTGTTGTACAGGTCGCCGAGCCGCATCAGGTCGTGGAGGTGCTTGTTGAGCTTCTGCTGGCGCTCGGCCAGCTCCCCGCGGCCGACGTACTCCGCGCGGAAGTGCGCGGTGAGCGAGTCGACGCAGACGATCCGGATCGGCCACTCCGTCTCCTCGTGTTCGCCGGCCAGCTCCTTCGCCTTCTCGGCGAGGAGGATCTGGTGGTTGGAGTTGAACGCCTTCGCGACGTGGATCTGGTCTAAGAACGCCTCGACGAGCTCCTCTAACGCCTCCTCGTCGCTCGGGGTGCCCTCGATCTCGCGGCGCTCCATCTCGTCGGCGAGGATCTCGTCGTCGAGTCCGCGGACCATGTCGTCGATCCGCTCCGGACGGAACGTGTCCTCGGAGTCGACGAAGATACAGCCGCCGTCGAGGCCGCCGTTCTCCGGCTCCAGCTGGACGTTGACGGCCATCTGGTGGGTGACCTGCGACTTCCCCGACCCGAACTCGCCGTACACCTCGGTGATCGACTGGGTCTCGATGCCGCCGCCGAGGAGGTCGTCGACCTCGTCGATCTGCCAGGAGAGCTTGCCGATCTCCTGGCGGCGCTCGAGCACGCTCGCGCCCGTCTCGAACCCGCCCACGTCGGCGGCCTCGCGGGCGGCGTTGATGATGTCGCTGGCGGACGACTCGCCGATGTCTGCGGTGTTGGACATCTCGCCGGGGCTCGCGACCGCGATCGACTGGTAGCTCTCGAATCCGTTGTCCACGAGCTTGTCCGCGGTCGCCGGGCCGACGCCGGGGAGGTCCTCGAGTTCGTCTTCAGGCATGTACACGTGGCTTGTTCGCCATCCGGTATAAAGACTGGTTTACACCCTAGTGAAAGTGAAATTCACCGCGCGTCGTCCCTCGGTCGCGACTCGCTGTCTCTCGAACGGATTCGTCGGCACGCCCGGACGGACCGCGCGGTGAAACTGATCGACGGACCGCCGCCGCGACGGGAGCGCGAGCCGCCCGGCGGGGTCTCAGAAGCCGACGCGACGGACGTAGTCGAGGTCGCGGATCTCCACGAGCAGATCGCCCGACAGGTCGGCGTCGGTGATCACGTACAGCTTGGGGTCGTCGGTGAACTCCGGGTCCTCGCTCAGCACCTGCCGGATCGAGACGCCGCGGTCGGCCAGGATCCCCGTCACCTCGGCGACGATCCCGGCCTCGTCGGCGGCCGCGACCTCGATGGTGAGCACCGTGAGGTCGAGGACCGGGGCGAGGTCCATCAGGCTCGGGACCGACGAGATGTTGGTGAAGATGCGCTTCAGCTCGGGGTCGGCCAGGATCGCGTCGGTCGTCGAGTCCACGACGCGCCGGTCCACGTCGAGCTCGCGCGCGATGCCGGTGTAGGGGATCTCGATCCCGCCGGAGACGACCCGCCCCTCCTCGTTGACGGAGAAGCCGCGCTCCAAGAACAGCCGGATCACCGCCTGCTGGCTGGGTGACCCCTCGAACTTCTCGAGGATCTCGTCGAACATTCGTTGTCGGGAGTGGTCGCGGCCGGGCGTTAAAAAGGCGGGTGCGTCGCGGCCGGTCGCGACCACTCCCGACAAC
>NZ_NEWI01000023.1:9118-27941 GCF_002135005.1 Halorubrum sp. SD612
CCGAGAGGCTGCAGTCCGGGAACCGCCTGGTCTCCGCCGTCGGGCTCGGTGACCCCGCGAACGGTCCGGAGCTAGTGCACCACTCGTCTCCGGGTGCTCGCCGCGCGCTGTTAAATTAGCGGGTGCGTCGCCGGCGTCGTCCGACGACCCCGGCCGGGCGGACCACTTCCGCCCCGCCACCCGACCCCTTTTGACCGGTGACGCCGAACCCCTCCCCGTGTCAGAGTCGCCGCACCTGCGGTTCTTCCCGTACGAGGAGCCGTACCCGAACCAGCGCGAGGCGATGGACCGGGTCGCCAACGCGCTGGACCGCGGACAGGACGTGCTGTTCGAGGGGGCGCCCGGGACCGGGAAGACCCTCTCGGCGCTCGTGCCCGCGCTGGAACACGCGCGCGAGCACGACCGCACGGTCGTCATCACGACCAACGTCCACCAGCAGATGCGGCAGTTTGTCGAGGACGCCCGCGCGATCACGTGCGAAGAACCCATCCGCGCGGTCGTGTTCAAGGGGAAGTCGTCGATGTGCCACATCGACGTCGACTACCAGGAGTGTCAGACCCTCCGCGACACCACCCGCGAGATGGTCGAGACGGAGAGCGAGGTCCGCGAGCTGGAGTCGCGACAGCGCGAGCTGCTGGCCGAGAGCCGCGAGGGCGATACGGGCGCCGCCGAGGCCCGCGAGTCGGTCATGGACGAACTCGACGAGCTGGAGGCGGAGATGGAGGAGTACGACGCCGCGAACGTCTGCGAACACTACCGCAACAATCTCACCCGCGACACGGACGACTTCTTCGGGTGGCTCTTCGATGACGTCCGCACCCCCGACGACGTGTACGAGTACGCCGACGAGCGCGCGCTGTGCGGCTACGAGCTGCTGAAGAAGGGGATGGAGGGGGTCGACCTGGTCGTTTGTAACTACCACCACCTGCTCGACCCGAACATCCGCGAGCAGTTCTTCCGGTGGATCGACCGCGACCCGAGCGAGATAATCACCGTGTTCGACGAAGCGCACAACATCGAGAACGCCGCCCGCGACCACGCCACCCGAACGCTGACGGAGAACACGCTCGACGCCGCCTTAGACGAGGTGGCCGACAGCGACGACTCCCGCGCGGAGCCCGCCGAGAACGTCCTCCGCGCCTTCCGCGACGCCCTCGTCGAGACGTACGAGGACGCGCTCGGCTTCGGCGGCTCCGAGTCCGTGACGGAGAACTGGGAGGACATTGCGGTCGCCAACGACGACCGCCGCGACGACCTCACGCTCGCGTTTCTCCGCAACTACGAGGGGACGGGGATCGACGCGGAGACCGAGCTCGCCGTCCAGCTCGGCCAGGCGATAGACGAGGAGTACGAGCGCCGCTACCGGGACGGGGAGGCGACCACCCGGTCGGAGTCGCAGACGCTCGCGGCCGCCCGGTTCGTCTCGACGTGGATGGACGAGGGCGCGGAGTTCGGCCAGTATCCCGTGCTCTCCGTCCGGCGCGACGGCGGCACCGACGAGGTGTACGGCCGGGCGGAGCTGTACACCTGTATCCCGCGGAGCGTCACGAGCGAGCTGTTCGACGAGGTGGCCGCCTCGGTCCTGATGAGCGCGACGCTGCGCCCGTTCGACGTGACCGAGGACGTGCTGGGGCTGGAGGACGTCGCCTCGATGGCCTACGAGATGGGGTACCCCGAGGCGAACCGCCGGACGTTCGCCGCCGACGTGCCGCCGCTGTTCGCCGTCGACCGAAACGACCCGGAGACGCAGGAGGCCGTGTCGTCGCTGCTCCGCGACGCAATCCGCTTTACCCCGGGCAACACGCTCGCCTTCTTCCCGTCGTACGCCGAGGCCGAGCGCTACCACGAGCGGCTCGCTGGGCCGAGCGGGGGCGGAAGCGCCGCCGGCGGCGCCGCGGCGGACGCTGTCGACCTCGGTCCGATCCACCTTGACGGGCCGGGCGAGGACGAGGAGCGGCTCCGCAGCGAGTTCGTCGAGAGCGACGGCGCCGCGCTGTTCACCTCGCTGTGGGGGACGCTCGGCGAGGGCGTGAGCTTCGACGGCGACGACGCCCGGACGGTCGTCGTCGTGGGCGTCCCGTACCCGCACCTCTCGGACCGCACGGAGGCGGTCCAGGACGCCTACGACCGCGCGTTCGCGGACCGCGACCGCGCCCGCGACCCGGGGTGGACGTACGCGGTCGAGGTCCCGACGATCCGCAAGACGCGACAGGCGCTCGGCCGAGTGATCCGCGGCCCCGACGACTACGGCGTCCGGATCCTCGCGGACCGGCGCTACACGACCGCCGACATGGGGAAGTACTCGGTCCGGTCCGCGTTCCCGCCCGAGGAGCGCGAGGAGCTGCTCGACGTCGACCCCGCGAAGCTGAAGTTCGCGATGCTGAACTTCTATCAGGACCACGACGCGTACGACGGCCCGCCGCCGTCGCCGTGACGCGGGCGCGCGGTCTCGCTCCCGGGCGCTCGCCTCGACGTCACTTCCGGCCGTCCTATCCGGGCATCGACGCGAGCAGGATCGAGACCAATATCAGGAGCCCGGCCAGCAGCGTCGTGACCACGGCGTGGATCAGCGTCATCGCGGCGACCGCCCGCCGCGGCTGCTCGTAGCTCCACCAGAACATCGTCCCGTCGACGAGGAGCGCCGCGAGGAGGATGAGCCCCCCGGGGAGTTCGAGCCCGTTGCCGGCGACGCTGATCACCGCGGGCAGCGGGCCGATGTAGAGGGCCCGCCGCGGGTCGGCGTCGCCGAGGACGTTCCGGGCCGCGACGTGCGCGGTGAGACAGAGGAACAGCGCCAACAGGACGGTCGTCCCGAGCACGGAGACCGGCGTCACCGTCTGTAAGAGCATGGTCGCCATACGCGGCGACGGGTAAAAGTGATCGCGGAACGCGGTCGCGGTGTCGCCGCATCGCGGCCCCGTCTCGATCGCGGGCTCGCCGCGTCAGTCCAACAGCCCGAGGCCGTTCAGCTCCTCGACGATCACGTCGACGGCTGCCTCGGCGTCGGCGGGGCTCGTGCCGCCGGTGACGACCACTTTCCCGCTGCCGAAGAGCAGCGCGACGACCTCCGGCTCGTCGAGCCGGTAGACGAGCCCGGGGAACTGCTCCGGCTCGTACTCGATGTGTTCCAAGCCGAGCCCGATCGCGATCGCGTTCAGGTTCAGGCTCTCGCCGAGGTCGGCCGACGTGACGATGTTCTGGACGGTGACCTCCGGGTCCTCGATCGGGATCTGGAGCGCGCGGAGCTCCGCGAACACGATGTCGAGGCTCTCGTGGACCGCCTCGACCGAGTTCGCGCCCGTACAGACGATCTTCCCGGAGCGGAAGATCAGGGCGGCCGACTTCGGGTCCGTGGTGCGGTAGACGAGCCCGGGGAACTGCTCGGGGTCGTAGTCGGCGCCCTCGAGGTCCATCGCGACGCTCTGGAGATCGAGTTCCTGCCCGATCCCCGTGGAAGCGACGACGTTTTCGACGGTGATCGTCTCCTTCGGGTCGGCCCTCATTACCTCCATCCTCGCCCGAACGACTTAAAAAGGTGGCTGGTCGGAACCGCCACGCTATTGCCGTCGCCGCGCGGAGCGGTCGGCGTGTACTGGCTCGAACTCGCCGGCGAGACCGACGCCTTCGCCGCCCGCGAAGCGGCGACCGCGGCGACCGGCGTCGACCTCCTCGCGCCGGGGATCGCTCGGACCGGCGGGATCGACGGCGCGCACGTCCGGCGCCTCGCGTACACGCGCGCCGCCCACGATGCGGTCGCGCGGACGGACGCCGACGTCGACGCCGCGGTCGCCGCGCTCCGCGCCGCGCCGCTCGACCGCTCCGGAAGCGTGGCGGTCCGCGCCCGCGACGTCCGGGGAACGTCGGGAGTCTCCACCGAGGCGGTCGAGCGCGAACTCGGGAGCGTCCTCGTCGACCGCGGGTTCGACGTCGACCTCGACGACCCCGACCACGTCCTCCGCGCGCTCTTCGCCGCCGGCCCGCGCGCCGAACACGACGCGGTGGCCGGCGCGGACGGCGGCGACGCGGACCTGTGCGCGCTCGGGTGGGTCGCCGCCGAGGCCGCCCGCGACTTCGCGCCGGACCCCACCGACCGCCCCTTCTTCCAGCCGGGGAGCATGGCCCCGGTCGACGCCCGCGCCTACGCTAACCTCGCGGGCGCCGCCCCCGGGCGGACCCTGCTCGATCCCATGTGCGGCACCGGCGGTCTCCCCCTCGAAGCGGGCCTCGTCGGCGCCGACGCGGTCGCCTGCGACGCGCAGGCGAAGATGGCCGACGGCGCGCGGCGGAACTTCCGCGCATACCTCGCCGACGACGCCGACGCTCTCTCCCCCGACTGGCACGTCGCCCGCGGCGACGCGACCGCGCTCCCGCTTCCCGACGACGCCGTCGACGGGGTCGCGTTCGACGCCCCCTACGGCCGACAGTCGAAGATCGCGCGCCACGAGCTGGCCGATCTCGTCGCGGGCGCGCTTGCGGAGGCGGCCCGGGTCGCGCCGCGCGCGGTGCTGATCGCCGACCGCGACTGGCGCGGCCCCGCCCGCGACGCCGGGTGGACCGTCGACGCGGCGTTCGAGCGCCGGGTTCACCGGTCGCTGACGCGCCACGTGCTGGTGTTGCGCCGCGAGGCGGACGCGGGAGGCGAGGCGGACCCGGCGGACATCTCGGCCGACGCGGCCGGAAGCGCGGCGGACCGAGAGTGAACGACCGATCGGCGGAATCGCTCTTATCCGACGCTGGCGCGACAAGTTTCAGTTCCGCCCCGACGCCGGGCAACGGTTAAGTGCGCGGCCTCTCGTGGTACTCGCATGACCGGGGACGGCGGGGACATGCTC
The DNA here is from genome assembly GCF_002135005.1 of Halorubrum sp. SD612. Lineage (NCBI taxonomy): Archaea > Methanobacteriati > Methanobacteriota > Halobacteria > Halobacteriales > Haloferacaceae > Halorubrum > Halorubrum sp. SD612. Next base: position 13,951 of record NZ_NEWI01000023.1, read on the forward strand.
TCGTGGGACGAGTCGGTGTTCCGCGACGAGTCGGTGTTCGAGATCGACCACGTCCCCGAGACGTTCCGCCACCGCGAGAGCCAACTGGAGAACCTCAAGTACGCGCTCCGCCCCGCGGTTCGCGGCTCCCGCCCGCTCAACACGATGGTTCGCGGACCGCCGGGAACAGGCAAGACCACCGCGGTCCAGAAGCTCTTCGGCGAGCTCGGCGCCCGGACCGAGGTGCGGACGGTCCGCGTCAACTGCCAGGTCGACTCCACGCGCTACGCGGTGTTCTCCCGGCTGTTCGAGGGGATCTTCGAGTACGAACCCCCGTCGTCGGGCATCTCGTTTAAGAAGTTGTTCGGCCAGATCACCGACCGCCTCGTCGAGGAGGACGAGGTGCTCGTCGTCGCCTTGGACGACGTGAACTACCTCTTTTACGAGAACGAGGCCTCCGACACGCTGTACTCGCTCCTCCGCGCCCACGAGGCGCACTCCGGCGCGAAGATCGGCGTCATCGTCGTCTCCTCGGACCTCGGGCTCGACGTGATCGACGACCTCGACACCCGTGTCCAGTCGGTCTTCCGGCCCGAGGAGGTGTACTTCCCCGTCTACGACGCGACCGAGATCTACGACATCCTCGCCGAGCGCGCCAAGCGCGGCTTCCACGAGGGCGTCATCGGTGACGCCGAACTGGAGCGGGTCGCCGACCTCACCGCCGAGAGCGGCGACCTCCGGGTCGGGATCGACCTCCTGCGCCGGGCCGGGCTCAACGCGGAGATGCGCGCCTCGAAGACCGTCTCGAAGGAGGACGTCGAGGACGCGTACGACAAGTCGAAGCACGTCCACCTCTCGCGGTCGCTGCGCGGGCTCTCCGACTCCGAGCGTGACCTCGTCCGCGTCCTCGCCGAGCACGACGGCGAGCGCGCCGGCGCGGTGTACGACGCGTTCAACGACGAGACGGGGCTCGGCTACACCCGCTACTCGGAGATCCTCAACAAGCTCGACCAGCTCGGCGTGATCGACGCGGAGTACGCCGACGTCGACGGCCGCGGCCGCTCCCGCGAACTATCCTTGGCCTACGACGCGGAGGCCGTCTTGGACCGGTTGGAGTAGGCGGCGACCTACCTCTCGTCGTCACCGCGCGCCGTCTCGTACCCAGTCGCCCACGCGAGGGCCCCGACGGCGAGGATCGCGACGGTCTCTCGGTCCGACCCGACGAGGGACTGCGCGACGACGGAGACGGCCCCGACCGAGACGGCGACGTACGCGCCTTCGGGGACCGCGAAGGGGAGTCGACCGCGCGACTGAAGCGCCGCGGTCACGAACATCGCACCGAGGAGCGTCAGGCCGAACAGCGGGAGGACAGCGGTTGCCGAGGACACACTTCCGACTGATCGCGTCGCGAGTAATACATTTCGGCGGTCGCGCGGTCGGAGCGAACCGCCGACGCCTTTTCAATAGCTCCGCCCGCACCTCGTCGCATGAAGACGAGCGGCGGGAGTGACGCGATGAAGCGGCGCGCCGGCGAGTCGGCGGCCGAGGCCGTCACCGACGGCGACGTGGTCGGACTGGGGACGGGGTCGACGGCGGCGCACGCGGTCCGGCGGCTCGGGGACCGGGTCGACGCCGGCCTCGACGTCCGGGGCGTCCCGACCTCGTTCGCGAGCCGCGAACTCGCGGTCGGGGCGGGGATTCCCTGCCTCGACCTCCCCGAGGCGGTCGGTCTCGACGGCCCGGGTATCGACCTCGCCATCGACGGCGCGGACCAGGTGGCGACCGGCGTCGACGGGGGCGGCGCCCCCGACACCGGCGGGGCTCTGATAAAGGGCGGCGGCGCGGCCCACGCCCGCGAGAAGTTGGTCGACGCCGCGGCCGACCGCTTCCTCGTCGTCGCGGACCCCTCGAAGGAGTCGCCGCGGCTGGACCGGCCGGTCCCGGTCGAGGTGCTGCCATCGGGACGGACCGCCGTCGCCGCGGCCGTCCGGGAGGCCGACGGCGAGCCGACGCTGCGGCGCGCGGAGCGGAAGGACGGTCCGGTGGTGACTGACAACGGGAACCTCGTGCTCGACTGCGCGTTCGGCGAGATCGCCGACCCGGTCGCCCTGTCGGCGACGCTGGCCGAGGTTCCGGGCGTCGTCGAGCACGGGCTGTTCGTCGGGATGACCGACGAGATACATGTCGGCACCGAGTCCGGCGTCCGGATCGAGTCGGTCTGATATCCCCGGGCGACGCCCCGCAGCGCGGCCGCTCGGCGGGCGGCACGCAAATAAAATGGAACGGAAACGAGTTCCGTCTTAGAGGTCGCGCGGCTGGACCGTCTTCCGGTCGTTGGCCTCGGCGCGGCGCGCGGCGTCTTCGAGCAGCTCGTCCACTTCGTCGTCCAGCGCGTCGTAGAAGTCCGAAGCGACGTTCTTGTCGTCCAGGGCTTCCTTGACGGCCGCTTTGACAATGAGGTCTGCCATGCGATCGGGCCTACCCGGTGATGGTTAATAAGAGTTCCTGAATTCGACCGCGAGGGGCGCCGTGCGGCCCGTTCGCGGGAGGCCGCGAGTACAAGCGCGTATAAGTCTTGTGAGATTCTCGTCTCCGCCCCGCCGCGAGCACGACGCGAAACGCGGCCCGACCCCGCTCCGAGCGCGGTCCGGACGGAGCGCGCGTCGTCGCGTGACGCTCGCGAACGCGCTTCGACTCCGGCTCGACCTCGCGCGCGGCGCGCTCGGCTCGAACCGACAGCTTCGACCGAGGCCGCCCCCGACGACGCCCCATGCGAGAGACGTTAGCGGCGCTGGAGGCGGGTGAGATCGGCATCGAGGAGGCGGAGTCGCGGCTCGCGGGCTACGCGACCACGGACGCGGGGCGCTTCGACGCCGCCCGCGAGCGACGCCGCGGGATCCCGGAGGCGATCCTCGCGGAGGGGAAGACACCTGCGGAGGTCGCCGCCCTGGCGACGACGGCGCTCGACACCACCGGCCGGGCGCTCGTGACGCGGGCGGACGAGGCGACGGCGGCCGCGGTGGCGTCGGCGGTCGGCGACGTGGGACCGGACGCGACGGTCGAGCGCGACGATCGGACCGGGACCGTCGTCGCGCACGCGGTCGACTTCGAACTCCCCTCGCTCGACGCCGCGGTCGCGGTCGTGGCCGCCGGCACCGCGGACGCGCCCGTCGCCGGCGAGGCCGCGGTCGTCGCCCGCGAGATCGGGGCGACCGTCGACCGGGTCGACGACGTCGGCGTCGCCAACCTCGACCGGATCGTGGACCAGGCCGACCGGGTCCGCGAGGCGGACGCCGTCGTGGTCGCGGCGGGTCGCGAGGGGGCGCTCCCGACGGTCGTCGCCGGCCTCGTCGACGCCCCCGTGATCGCGCTCCCCGTCTCGACCGGCTACGGCGTCGGCGGCGAGGGAGTGGCGGCCTTGGAGGGGGCGCTCCAGTCGTGCTCCGTGCTGACGACCGTCAACGTCGACGCCGGGTTCGTCGCCGGCGCGCAGGCCGGGCTGATCGCCCGCGCGGTCGACGCCGCGCGCGCCGAGTGAGCGGGGGGATCGAGCGAGGAGATCCGGCGACATCCGGACTCGCTTAACCGACCGTATACCGGCAGCCGACTGGGTCGAAAAAGGGTATTAGTTCGTCGAGCCCGTATGGTAGTTGCCGACGCACGTCGGCATCACATGCCACGCTGTGACCACTGCGGGTCGCACGTCTCGGACCGCTTCGCTCGCGTCTTCGCGGACGAACGCGGCGACCTGAACGCGTGCCCGAAGTGCTCCGCGAACGCGGGCATCGCAGAGGTGTCTCGCGAGCGGACTCGAACCGGGGACTGACCGGCGAAACGCCGATCGAAGGACGAGCGCACGGGGAGCGACTGCTCCGTTCGCCTGCCCCTCCGGGCACACCCGCACACACTTGCCGCTCGCGCTCGGACGGCCGACCGTGGCCGACCACCACGTGTACGTCATCGAGTGCGCCGACGGCACCCTCTACACCGGGTACACGACCGACGTTGAGCGGCGCGTCGCCGAACACGACGCCGGCGAGGGCGCGAAGTACACCCGCGGGCGGACCCCCGTCACCCTCCGCCACGTCGAGTCGTTCGACTCGAAGTCGGCGGCGATGTCGCGGGAGTACGCGGTCAAGTCGCTGTCGCGCGCCGAGAAAGAGCGGCTGATCGGCGAGGGCGACGACGCGGGGGACTGACCGCTTCGCCTCTCGCTCACTCCACGAGGCGCTCGATTTCCGTGACGAGGATGCCGGTCGCGCCGACCGACCGGAGATCCGAGATCGTCTCGAACACGTCGCGCTCGTCGACGACGGCGTGGACCGCCACCATCCCGTTGCCGTTCTCGTCGGCCTCGACGTCCATCACCGTCGGTCCGCCGAGCCCAGGGATCACGTCTTTCACCGCGTCGAGCCGCTTCTTCGGCGCGTTCATCATCAGGTAGCGGCGGCCGTCCGCGGCGAGGACGGACTCGAAGGCGGTCACCACCTGCTCGACCTTCGCGTCGTCGACCACGTCGGGGCGCGCAAACAGCCGGACGGAGGAGTCGAGCACGTCGTCGATCACCGCCAGCCGGTTCACTTTCAGCGTCGTCCCCGTCGAGGTGATGTCGACGATGGCGTCCGCCATGTCGACGTGCGGGGTCAGCTCCGTCGCGCCCGTCACCGTGACCACGTCGGCGTCGACGCCCACGCGGTCGAGGTAGTCGCGGGTGACGTTCGGAAACTCGGTCGCGACCGTCCTGGCCGCTAGGTCCTCGACCGCCGACACCCCGCCAGCCTCGGGCGCGGCGAGGACGAGCCGACAGGAACCGTAGCCCAGATCGAGCAGGTCGACGAGGTCGCCCTCGGCCGCCGCGCTCGCGATGTCGACGACGCCGCCGGACTCGGCCGCCTGGTCGAGGCCGGTGACGCCGAGGTCGGCCGCGCCGTCGCGGACGTACTCGGGGATGTCGGCCGCCCGCGCGAACAGCACCGTCACGTCCTCGTCGACGGTGTCGGCGTACAGCTGGCGGTCGGCGGTCTCCTCGACGTGGAGCCCCGCGCGCTCCAACAGCGAGAGCGTCGGCTCGTGCAGGCGGCCCTTGTTGGGGACGGCGATGCGCATACGGGGAGTGTCGCGCGGACAGGGGGAAATGTTTTCGTCCGGAGGGGCGGGACTGGTGGCGACGCGAGACTGGTTATAAACAGATGCGGTGGCGCGTGCCGGTGAGCGGCCGTCAGGCCGCGAACCGCACGCGCGAGGGAGTCGGTCGCCGAGCGAAGCGACGGCGACCGACGAGGCTGGGGAGGTGTGAGGCGCGGTGCCGTGCGGGGTGGGACCCAAAGGGGTAGTCGCCGGTGGCGAAGCCGCCGGCTGCCCGTGGCGCGTAGCGCCACGCTACCGCGAGGGCGCAGTAGGCGTTCAGGAGAGCGAAGCTCTCATGAGCCAATCAGAACGCGGAGCGTTCTGATGACGACGTAAGCACCGCAGGGAGCGAACGGAGTGAGCAACCGAGGAGCGCAACAAGCGTACTGCGCCCTCGCGGTTGGGGCTTTGGCGGTGTTCGTCGCCGATTCGTTACCAACCGCTTATAAACGAGTCGCCGGTCGCGTCGAATCTTCTTCCGACCACCCAGTACGCGACGGGGAGGCAGCCGGCGAACGCGACCGGCCAGACGGTCAGCTGGGAGATCGGATCGGGCGGCGAGACGAGGCTCCCGACGACCAGCCCCGCGGGACCGGCGACGGCGACGATCGCGGTGGCCCGCTCCCACCGCGACGGCGGGTACTCGCGAGACCGTCCGCGGCGCCACCACAGCAGGTAGTAGAACAGCACAATTCCCGAGAGCGGTGCGAAGACGCCCCAGACGGCCGGATAGTCACTTCCGCGGGCGTGCGCGTCGAGGTTCACCCAGACGCCGGATGCGAGCCAGACGAACAGCACTAGGGCGGCGCCGAAGGCGACGGGGGGAGCGAGGAGGGACACGACCGGGTGTTCCGTCGGATCAGTAATCGGTTTTCCCCCGAGCGGAACCGTCCGCGCGGAACCGGTTTCGTCGCAGTCACCGACGTAGCCGCGCCGCTCAAGTGGCTCGCCGCCCAACGACGCGTATCGTGAGCGACGCCGACTCCCCCCTCTCGGAGGACCGCCCGACCGTCGACCGCCCGCTCCGCGTCGACGCCCCGTTCGAGCCCGCGGGCGACCAGCCCGAGGCGATCGAGCAACTCGTCGAGGGGTACGAGTCGGGCGCAACAAAGCAGACGCTGCTCGGCGTGACGGGGTCCGGGAAGACCAACACCGTCTCGTGGGTCGCCGAGGAGTTGGACCAGCCCACTCTCGTTCTCGCCCACAACAAGACGCTCGCGGCCCAGCTGTACGAGGAGTTCCGCGAGCTGTTCCCGGACAACGCCGTCGAGTACTTCGTCTCCTACTACGACTACTACCAGCCGGAGGCGTACGTCGAGCAGACGGACACGTTCATCGACAAGGAGATGTCGATAAACGAGGAGATCGACCGCCTGCGCCACTCCGCGACGCGCTCCCTGCTGACCCGCGACGACGTGATCGTCGTCGCGAGCGTCTCGGCCATCTACGGGCTAGGCGACCCGGGGAACTACCGCGACATGGCGCTCCGCCTGGAGGTCGGCGAGGAGGTCGACCGCGAGGAGCTGCTCACCCGGCTCGTCGACCTGAACTACGAGCGCAACGACGTGGACTTCACGCAGGGGACGTTCCGCGTCCGGGGCGACACCGTCGAGATCTACCCGATGTACGGGCGCTACGCGGTGCGCGTCGAGCTGTGGGGCGAGGAGATCGACCGGATGATCAAGGTGGACCCGATGCACGGCGAGGTCGTCTCCGAGGAGCCCGCGGTGATGCTCCACCCGGCGGAGCACTACTCGATCCCGGACGACAAGCTGGAGCAGGCGATCGCGGAGATCGAGGACCTGATGGAGAAGCGGGTGAGCTACTTCAAGCGGCAGGGCGACCTCGTGGCCGCCCAGCGCATCGAGGAGCGGACCACCTTCGACATCGAGATGCTGCGGGAGGCGGGCTACTGCTCCGGGATCGAGAACTACTCGGTCCACATGGACGACCGCGAGTCCGGCGACGCCCCCTACACCCTGCTGGACTACTTCCCCGACGACTTCCTCACCGTCGTCGACGAGTCCCACCAGACGATCCCGCAGATCAAAGGGCAGTACGAGGGCGACAAGTCGCGGAAGGACTCGCTCGTCGAGAACGGGTTCCGGCTCCCGACCGCCTACGACAACCGCCCCCTGACGTTCGAGGAGTTCGAGGAGAAGACGGACCGCACCCTCTACGTCTCCGCGACGCCGGGCGACTACGAGCGCGAGACCTCCGACCGGATCGTCGAGCAGATCGTCCGGCCGACCCACCTCGTCGATCCGAAGGTGGAGGTGACGGGGGCCACCGGGCAGGTCGACGACCTCCTCGAGCGCGTCGACGACCGGATCGAGCGCGACGAGCGCGTCCTCGTCACCACGCTCACCAAGCGGATGGCCGAGGATCTCACAGAGTACCTCGAGGAAGCGGGCGTCGACGTGGCGTACATGCACGACGAGACCGACACCCTCGAACGCCACGAGATCATCCGCGACCTCCGCCTGGGCAACATCGACGTGCTCGTCGGGATCAACCTGCTCCGCGAGGGGCTCGACATCCCGGAGGTGAGCCTCGTCGCCATCCTCGACGCCGACCAAGAGGGGTTCCTCCGCTCCACCACGACGCTCGTCCAGACCATGGGGCGGGCCGCGCGCAACGTCAACGGCGAGGTCGTCCTCTACGCCGACGAGGTGACCGACTCGATGGAGGCGGCGATCGAGGAGACCCAGCGCCGGCGCGAGATCCAACTGGAGTACAACGCCGAGCACGGCTACGAGGCGACCACCATCGACAAGCCGGTCAGCGAGACGAACCTCCCCGGCTCGAAGACGGACACCTCGTCGGTCAGCGTCGGCGACGTGGAGAGCGAAGCCGAGGCGAAAGCCCAGATCGAGGCCCTCGAGGACCGCATGGACGAGGCCGCGAGCAACCTCGAGTTCGAGCTGGCGGCGGACATCCGCGACCGGATCGCGGAGCTGCGCCGCGCCTTCGAGATCGACGGCGGCGACGAGGGCGTGCCCGCGCCGATGATCGACGAGTAGCGTCCGATTCTCAGCCCGCGTCACCGTGACGGCGGGGTTTTTACGTCGCTGTGCCACACTCTCGCCCGTGTACCGTCGTGCTGTCGTCTCCGGAGCGCTCGCGGTCGCCACCGCCGGGTGCGTCGACCGCCTCCACGACGTGGCCGCCTCGACGCCGCGCGACCTCGGCGTGCGGAGCCGGTACGTCGACGGCAACCCGATGGTCGACGCGCGCAGCGTCCTCGCGCGCCCGGAGGAGCTACCGACTCACGCCGCTTCCTTCCGGTCCGCCGCCGCGGCCCGCGGCGCGCTCAAACCCGACGCGACCGAGTCCCGCGCGTTCGTCGAGCGCACCGACTTCGTCGACGACGGGGGCGACGCGATCTTAGTGATCGCCCAGCGGCTCACCGCGCCCGAGGTCCGCCTCCGGCTCGGCGGGATCAGCCGCACCGGCGACCACTCGCTTCGGATCGCCGTCGACCAAGGCGGCGTCCGCGGCGAGATCGACGCCGACGAGCCGGTCGTCAAGACGCTCCTGTTGCGCCTCGCGGACGGGCGCGGCCCCCCGGAGCGCGTGATCGTCGCCATCGGCGACGAGCGCGCCGGCATCACGGTGTGACGGTCGGGCCCCCCTCCGCCGCGATCCCGGCTCGGTCCCGCGATCGTTTTGTGGCCGGGACGCTTCCGGCCACGCATGTCACTCCGCAGTCGACTCCTCGGTTCGGCCCTCCTCGTCGTCGGCGTCACCGCGATCGGTCTCGCGGGAACGGTCGCGCCGGCGTTCGTCCCCTCCTCGTCCGCGGCCGACGGAATCGCACTGACCGCACCCGCTCCTCTCTCGTCGCTCGCCGCCCCCGCGCTCCTCGCGGCCGGGTCGGTCCTGCTCGTCGGCGGCGCGGCCGCCGCGACCGGGGGCGACGGCTCCGCCCGCGCCGCGCTGGTCGCGCCCGCGTTCGGCGCCGTCGCCGCGCTCGCGTTCGGCGTCGGCCTCGTCGCAGCGCCCGGATCGGCCCCCGCGACGGCGACGAACCCGGCGGCACACGCCGTCCTCACGACCGGTCCGCCCGCGCGGATCGCCGCCGGTGCGGCCGTCGGCGGCGCCGTGGCGCCGGTGGTCCGCGCGACGACAACCGAGGACACCGTCGCCCTCCTCGTCGGCTCCGTCCTGCTGCTCGCGGCGCTCGCGGCGGGGGCGTCCGACCCCCTCTCGTTGGTCACGGGAGGAGTCGGTGGCACGGTCGCAGTCGCCCTCCTCTGGGCGGTCGACCCGGACCGCTGGCGGCCCTGACCCGGCTCACGATCGCCCGCGCGTCTCAGTCGCTCGGCCGCTCGCTTTCGGCCTCCAGTTCGATGTCGCGGTCGGCCTCGCGGGTCGCAGCCTCCTGCTTGGCGAGGTCGACGTCGCGGGCCGCGTCCCCGTCCCGGGTCTCGTCGGTGCGGAGGTCGTCGTCGGCCACGGTGTCGATCTGTTCGAGGGCGCTCTCGATGTCTTCCAACCCGAGCAGCTTCTCCGTCTCCTCGTCGAACTCCTTGCCCTCTAACCCCTCCATCTGCTGAACGTCGGAGCCGGAGAGGGCCTTGCCGTAGCGGCCGACGAGGCTGGTGAGCTCCTGCGGGAGGACGAAGGTGGTGGACTCGCCTTTCCCGATCTCCTCTAGGGTCTCCATGCCGCGCTCGATGATGGCGCGTTCGCCCATCGACTCGGCGGAGCGGGCGCGGAGGACCGTCGAGATGGCGTCCCCCTGTGCTTCGAGGATCTGGGACTGCTTTTCACCCTGCGCGCGGATGATGTTGGACTGCTTGTCACCCTCGGCCTGCTCGACCGCGGAGCGGCGTTCACCCTGCGCTTCGAGGATCATCGCGCGGCGGCGGCGCTCCGCGCCGGTCTGTTGCTCCATCGCGCGCTGGACCTCCTGTGAGGGGCTCACCTCGCGGACCTCGACGGCCTCGACGCGGATCCCCCACTCGTCGGTGGGCTCGTCCAGTTCCTTGCGAATCTTTGCGTTGATCTCTTGGCGCTTGTTCAGCGTGTCGTCGAGCTCCATGTCGCCGAGGACCGCCCGGAGGGTGGTCTGCGCGAGGTTCGAGACGGCCTTCTTGTAGTCGTCGACTTCGAGGAACGCCTTCTTCGCGTCCATCACCTTGATGTAGACGACCGCGTCGGCGGTCACGGGAGAGTTGTCCCGCGTGATCGCCTCCTGCCGGGGCACGTCCAGCGTCTGGGTCCGCATGTCGAACGGGTACGTGCGGGAGACGAACGGCGGGATGAGGTTGATCCCCGGTTCGAGCAGTTTGCGGTACTCGCCGAAGACGGTGAGCGTCTTCTTCTCGTAGGCGTCGACGATCTCGAACGACTGCCAGAGCGTGACGACCACGAGCAGAAGCGCGAGCAGGCCGACGCTCACGAGCCCGAAGCCGAGGCCGGCTTGGAGGGTGATCGGTTCCATGCCTCCTAGTTAGGCCATCCCACGGTTAATACTTCGCCTGTCGACGCCGTACCGTCCCGCAGTCCCCGGGTCGCGGCGCCGCGGCCGCGCGCTGCCCGCTCCCGAAGCGTCACTCGTTCCCGTCGAACTCGGCCGCGACGTTCTCCAGCGCCGCCCGGAGTTGCCGCTCGTTGAACCGACGGACAACGGGTGCGCCGAGCCTCGTGAGCGCGTTCTCCGGCAGGCCGTACGTCGCGGCGTACGTCAGCTCCGTCCCCCGGTCGACGGGCTCGGTCCGGAGGTCGATGGTGCCGGTGAGCCGCCCCCGGAGTTCGAAGACGTGGCGCTCGGACGGCTCGTGGAGGGTCTGGACTATCTCGCCGTCGATGCCGACTCCCGCCATCCGGTAGGTGTACGAGAGGCGCTTCCCGCCGTTCGCCAGCGGTTCGACGTCCCGAACGTCCGTGAGCCCGGGCGTGACCGCCGCGTGGTTCGCCGGATCGTCGAGGAACGCGAACACGGACTCGGGGTCGGCCGCGACGACGATCACGTCGCTCGCGGCGAACGGATCGTCGCCCGCGTCCGGCCCGTCGTCGCTCGGGCTCGACTGCTCGTCGCTCATGCGGCGGCACCCCCGCTCACAGACCCCTGGGCCATCAGTTTGACCGGGGATCGACGTACGCCTCGACCAGCTTCCGCTCGGCCGCGCGGAGGTGCTGGTGGAACGTCTGTCGGGTGATCCCCATCCGCTCCGCGATCTCCGACCCGTCGACCGGCCGCGGCCACTCGAAGTAGCCGTTCAGCTCGGCGGTCTTCAGCGCCGCCCGCTGCCGGTCGGTGAGCCGCTCATCGACCGCGGCCGCGAACTCAGCGACGGTCCGGTCGCGGCTCTCGCGCTCGACGCGCGAGCGGAGCTCGACGCCCTCGTACTCGTCGCGGAACACGTCGAGGATCGACCGGACGTCGCGCTCGGGCGGCGCCTCTATCGTCAGCGTCGCTCCCTCCGGCGTGGCGGTCGCCTCGGCGACGACGCCGCCGTGATCGGCCAGCTGGGTGAGCGGCGGCGACTCGGTGACGGTGACGGCGAAGCTGACGCCGTCGTTCGTCTCCGAGACGGTCCGCATCGATTCGACCAGCGGGAGGGAGGCGAGCTCGTCGAGGTCGACGCCCTCGCCGTCGGCGCGGAAGTACAGTTCGCAGGCGTCGTCGTCGAGTCGCGTCGTCCCGAGGTGTTCAACTTCCCCGCCGACCGCGTCTGCGATCCGCGCGAGCGACGCCGTCGAGTCGCGGATCCCGACCACGAGCTCCACCACGCGGTCGGTCGTGAGTATCTCCGTGGTCTCGATGGAGTGGAGCCCGTTCGCGATCATCTTCCCGACGGACTCGCACACCCGCCGCTCGCGGCGGTCGAGCACGCCCGCGCCGCTGCCGTAGATAGCCAACAGGCCGTACTGCCGCTCTCCGTACGTCAGCGGCACGACGAGGAGGCGCCGCCCGCCGGCGGTCTTCGGTTCGAGCGGGCCGTCGGCGACGTGCTCTATCGAGCCGCTGTGCGGCTCCCCCGTCTCGACCGTCTCCCGTACCTCCGCCGGCGTCTCCTCGATGTCGAACGTCGCGCCCGACTCGACCGCCACGCCGCTCGCGGCGCGTATCTCGAGCCGACCGGTCGCGGACGACACCTCGCCGATCCACCCGCCGGCGTACCCCGGTTCGCCGGCGACGACCTCGCACACGCGCTCCGAGATGACGCCCGAGTCGCGGTTCTCGACGAGGATGCGACTGATATCGCTGAACAGCCCGTTCACGCGGCCCAACACCCTGTCCAGCGAGCGCCGCTCCGTCGCGAGCTTCTCGGCGCGCTCCTCGGCGAGCCGCTCCGCCGCCTTCCGCTCGCTGATGTCGTTCTGGAACCCGACGTAGTGGGCCAGCTCGCCCTTCTCGTCGTAGATCGGCGCGACCGTCAGCTCGTTCCAGAACGGGGTCCCGTCGCGCCGGTAGTTCCGGATCTCGACGGTCGCCTCCTCCTCGTTCGCGATCGCTTCCCCGATCTCGTCGACGGTCTCCGGGTCCGTCCCCGGTCCCTGGAGGAACCGCGGGTTACGGCCGAGCGCCTCCTCGACCGGGTAGCCGGTGTGCTCCTCCCACGCGTTGTTGACGTACACGAGCGGGTAGTCCGGGAGGTCCGGATCGCTCATGCTGATCCCGATCGGCGCGTCCTCGACGGCCCGCGTCACCTCTCCCGCGGACGGCTCGTGGTCGGACACGTCCTGTCGCGGCTCCGAGGTCGGCACCCCCGAGCAGACCGTCGAGACGTCGGAGACGAGCCGTTCGATCGACGCCGATCCGTTCTTCTGGAGGAACCTGTCGACGCCGTTCTCGAAGGCGGCCTCGGGGACGCCCTCCTCGTCCGTCTCGGTAAACATCACGACCGGGACGCCCGCGTCGGACTCCTCGATCGCGGTCGCGAGCGCAACCCCGTCGTCGCCGGCGAGGGCGTACTCGCTGACGACGCAGTCGTACTCCCCGGTCGTCGCCTTCGCGACCGCGGACGAGGCCGTGTCAGTGCGCGTCACTTCGAACCCCGCGGCGCCGAGCGCCGTCTCAATCCGATCGCTCCCCTCCTCCGGGTGGACGAGGAGCGCCCGAGCGTTCGCCATGCTCCGCCCTTCGCACCGACACGGGTTAATGCTTGCCTGCCTTCCGGCGGTCCGGGTCTCCCCCCGCGGGTCGGACGACTTGGACAGCGTGGACCGACCGCCCGGGCTCCCGTCGGCTGTCCAGTTAGGGGGTGATTACTTTGTGGTCGGTAGGCGTAACGATCGACGTATGCTGTCGACGATAGTCGCCGCCGGACCGTCCCGCGAGCGAGCCCGGACACGATGAGCGTGCGCGTTCCGGTCCGCGAGCCGCCCGCGTCGGTTCCCGAAGACCGCGTCGGCCTCCCCGAAGCCGTCCTCGCCGACCTCGGCGTCGCCCCCGGCGGTTCGATCGCCGTCGAGGGGTCGCACCGCGTCGTCGCCCCGGTCGTCGCGGTCGACGCCCAGACGCGTGCCGTCTTCCTCCCCGAGCGGCTCCGCCGGAGCGCCGGACTCGATCCGGGTGACAACGCGACCGTCGCGGCGTCGTCGCTCCCGGCCGCGTCGTCGATCACGCTCCGGCACCGGCAGTCCGTCGACCTCGAGCGGAGCGAGGACGCCATCCGCCGCCGGCTCGATCGGCGGGCCGTGGCCGTCGGCGACGAGGTCGAGGTGACGCGCCTCGGCGGCGCGCTCACGCTCCGGTTCGACGTGCGGGACGTGACCCCCTCGTCGCCGGCGGTCGTCGGCGACGACACCGAGATCGCCGTCGCGGCCCACGCATGCCCGGACGCCCTCGCCGAGTCCCCCGGACCCGGCCGCCCCGGCCCCGGCGCCGCCCCCCCCGCGCCCTTCCACCGCCTCCCGGCCCCCGCCTCCCC
>NZ_NEWI01000240.1:0-982 GCF_002135005.1 Halorubrum sp. SD612
GCCCGTTCGCTCGTCGAGTAGCTGCTGGGCGATCGTGTTTCGCAGCACTTCGCTGGTGCCCTCGTAGATCTCCGAGAGCTTCGCGTCGCGGTAGAAGCGCTCGGCGGGGAAGTCCTTGGTGTAGCCGTAGCCGCCGTGGATCTGGATCCCCTCGTTGGCGACCTCGCGGGCGATCTCGGAGGCGTACAGCTTCGCCTGCGCGGCCTCCTTGATGAAGTCCTCGTCGCGCATCTTCAGGTCGGCCGCCTCGTGCATCAACAGTTCCGCGGCGCGCGCCTTCGTGTCCATGTCCGCGAGCTTGTGCTGGATCGCCTGGAAGTCGGAGATGGGGCGGTCGAACTGCTCGCGCTGCTGGGCGTACGACGTCGCCTCGTCGAGCGCGGCGCGCGCGATACCGACGGAGCGCGCCGCGATGGTGATCCGGCCGCCGTTGAGCGTCTTCAGCGCGTGGACGAACCCGTCGCCCTCCTCGCCGAGCAGCCGGTCTTCGGGGATCCACATGTCGTCGAACCGCAGCTCGGCGGTCGGACACCCCTTGTCGCCGAGCTTGTCTTCGGTGCCCTCGACGACGAACCCGTCGTCTTCCGCGGGCCGCACGACGAACGACGAGATGCCCTTCCGGCCCGCGTCGGGGTCGGTCTTGGCGAACAGCGTGACGGTGTCCGCGACGGAACCGTTCGAGATCCAGAGTTTCCCGCCGTTGACGACGTAGCCGTCGCCGTCGCGCTCGGCCGTGGTCGACATGGCGGGCACGTCCGAGCCGGCCTCGGCCTCCGAGAGTGCGAAGGCCCCGATCTCCTCCCCGGTGTTCAGGGCCGTGAGGTACTCCTGCTTCTGGGCCTCGTCGCCGAACTCGTACAGCATGTTGCCGGCCAGCGACGTGTGGGCCGCGACGACGGTCCCGAGCCCGCCCGAGCCGCGCGAGATCCCTTCGAGCCCGATCGCGTAGCCGTGGCAGTCGCGGCCCGCGCCCCCCCACCCC
>NZ_NEWI01000240.1:992-2869 GCF_002135005.1 Halorubrum sp. SD612
GCGGGGGAGCACCTGCCCTGCGACGGACGTCCGGACCGGGTGTCGCGGATCTGACGCTGCTCTTCGGTGAGCGTGAACTCCATACACCGGGGTTCGACCGGGCGGACTTAGCCGTTTCCACACGGTTGTACACGGGTCGGCTGTTCGTCGGAGCCGGCGGCGGCTGAGTCGTGCGGTTTCGGTCCCTCGCCCCGCCAGCGACGACCGGCGGACGTTCCACGAGGGTTTTTATGCGTTGTGCCGTAAACACTGGCAACTGAATGAGCGGACGAGAACACGGCCCCGGAGAGGCCGACCTCGCGTGGTGTCACGAGGCGGTCCAGGGGGTCTCGCGGACCTTCGCGCTGACTGTCGACGTGTTAGAGGAGCCGATGGCGTCGCAGATCTGCGTCGGCTACCTCCTCTGTCGCGTCGCCGACACGGTGGAAGACGCCGGCCACATCCCGCCGGACGCCCAGAGCGACGTGTTGCGGACGTACCGGCGGGCGATCGACCCGGACGACGCGACCGACATCGGCGCGTTCCGCGAGGCGGTCGACGAGTGGCTGCCAGCCGAGCGAGACGAGGACTGGACCGTCGTCGCCGAGGCGCCCACGATCGCCGCGACCTTCGAGGAGCTCGACCCCGAGGCGCAGGAAGCGATCGTCCCCCCGGTGTTGGAGATGGTCGACGGCATGGCGATGTTCGTCGACCGCCACGCCACCGAGGGCGGGCTCCGCATCGACGACCGCGACGAGTTAGAGCAGTACTGCTACTACGCGGCCGGCACCGTCGGCAACCTCATCACGAACCTCCTCACCCGCGGCGACGTCGCCGAGGAGCGCGCGAAGCGCCTGCGCGAGACAGCCGAGGAGTTCGGCCTCCTCCTCCAGCTCGTCAACGTCTCGAAGGACGTGTACGACGACTACACCGAGGAGAACAACGTCTACCTCCCCGCGGAGTGGCTGGAGGCCGAGGGCGTCGACCAGGAGCGCGTCGTCCACCCCGAGAACCGCGAGTCGTCCGCCCGGGTCGTCGGCCGCACCGCCGACTACGCCCGCTCGTTCCTCGACGACGCGCAGGCGTACCTGGAGACGATGCCGCTCTCGAACGGGAACACGATGGAGGCGTGGACCGTCCCGTACCTGCTCGCGGTCGGCACCCTCCGCGAGCTCGGGGCGCGCCCGGAGGACGCGCTCACCGAGACCGGCGTGAAGGTGTCCAGACAGGAGGTGTTCGCGGTGATGTCCGCCGCGAGCGGCGTCGGCCGCGACTCGCTCGCCGAGCTGCGGCAGACCATCGCGCGGACCCCGTTCCACCGCGCGGTCGGCTCGGCGGACTGAGCGACGCCGGACGCCGCCCGCGTTCCCCGTCCGACTCCCCCGCTCGGCTTTTCGACCCGACCGCTCACAGCCGCGACCGCGCCCGCGACACCGCGGGGACGCGGACGCCGGTCGTCTCCCCGAGCGCCTCGGCCGCGCTCAGCAGCCACTCGGCGCGCTCGACGCGGGAGTCGAGGTCGCCGGGGCCGATCCGGTAGCGCTCGACCAGTTCCTCGACGGTCGCCCCGCCGATCCACTCGTCTAAGATGCGCGCCGTCTTCACCGACTCCAGCCACCCCTCGAAGTCGTCCGGCTCCGTCATGTCCGTGGTGAGGTGCGCGGCGTTGGCGCGCGCGAACTGGTAGACGTCGGCGCGCTCGGCGTTGCCGAGGTAGGTGTCCTGCATGTCCGGCGTGTCGCAGATCACCTCGAAGGCGGTGAGCGTCGTCGCCGCCGGCAGGTCGGCCGCGGCCCGAAGCCCCTCGACGATCCGCTCGCCGGTCTCCGGCCGGACGTACTGCTTCGAGGTGGTCTCCCCGACGGCCGTCGCGACGAGCCGATAGTCCTCGACCCCGC
>NZ_NEWI01000241.1:0-2831 GCF_002135005.1 Halorubrum sp. SD612
CCACGTCGCGCACGCGGTCGAGCGGCGGCTCGTCCTCCTCGGGGTCGATGAACTGCTCCAGCTCGGCCTGCGTGAACTCGCGGAGGCGGAGCAGCCCGCCGCGCGGCGAGATCTCGTTGCGGTAGGCGGGACCGATCTGGGTGATCCCGAACGGGAGGTTCCCGCGGGCGTACTCCTTCAGCCGCGGGAACTCGACGAAGATGCCCTGCGCGGTCTCCGGGCGGAGGTAGCCGGGCTGGGCGTCGCCGGGACCGATGTCGGTCGCGAACATGAGGTTGAACGCCTCGACCGGCTGGCCGGCGAGCTCGGTGCCGCAGGCGGGACAGGCGATGTCGTTGTCGGCGATCAGCTCGGCGACCTCCTCGCCCGGGAGCGCCTCGGCGTCCTCGATCGCGGTGGCGTCCTCGACGAGGTGGTCGGCGCGGTGGGACTCGCCGCACTCGGGGCACTCGACGAGCATGTCGTCGAACCCCTCCAGGTGGCCGGAGGCCTCGAAGACGGCCTCGGGCATGATCGTGGGCGCCTCGATCTCGCGGTTCCCCTCGCGGATGGTGAACCGGTCGCGCCACGCGTCCTCGACGTTCCGCTTGAGGGCGGCCCCCTGCGGGCCGAAGGTGTAGAAGCCGGCCGTGCCGCCGTAGGCGCCGTTCGACCCGAAGAAGAAGCCGCGGCGCTTCGCGAGCTCGGCGAGCGCGTCCGCGGCCATCTACAGCCCCTCCAGCAGGTCGACGTCGCGGACGATCCCGTCCAGGTCCGTGCCCGAGACGAGCGGGACCTGCTCGATGTCGTTGCTGATGAGCTCCTGTGCGACCTCCTTGGCCGTCCGCGTGGCGTTGACGGTGATGAGGTCCTCGGTCATGAAGTGCCGGACCGCCTCCGCGGGGATCTCCACGTTCCGGGTCGGCAGGTAGCGCGCGCCGGTCGCCTTGATCCCCTCCCAGGACCACTCGGAGTCCTGCTCGGCGATCGAGTCGCCCGTGCTCGCCTCGCCCTCGACGACGCGGGCGACCTCCAGGATGTCGACCTCGGTGAGCATGCCCGCGGTCGCCGCGTCGTCGTCGAGGACGACCGCGTACGGGACGCCGGAGAGCGCGATCTCGCGCTCGGCGACCGGGAGCGGGGTCTCGGCGTGGGTCGCGTTGACCTCGCGGGTCGCGAGCTCGCCCACGGCCGTCTCGCCGTCGACCTCGCCGCGGGCGATCGCTCGGATCACGTCGGTGACGGTGAGGATGCCGACGAGGTCGTCGCCGTCGACCACGGGGAGCCGGCGCGAGCCCTCGGCGACCATCGTCCGGGCGGCGTCGACGATGTCGTCGTCGGCCCCGGCGGTCGGGACCTCGCGCATCAGCAGCGCGAGCTGGTCCTCGTCCGGCTGTTCGATGAGGTCGTCGCGCGTGACGAGCCCGCGGTACACCTCGTCGCCGTCGACGTCTTTCACGACCGGGACCGACGAGAACCCGTGTTCCTGGATGTACTCCAACACGTCGTTCCGGCTGCCGGGAATCTCGACGACGACGAGCTCCGACCGGGGCGTCATGGCGTCTGCGACGTTCATGCCCGTCTTTCAGCGTGGCACCTCTTGTATACTGCGAAGGTGTGCGGAGGCGGGTCACCCGGCGACGCTGGCGGACCGCGGCGTTCGGCGGCGGACGCTCGGGGAGTCGGCCGGCCGCCGGGCGGATGAGAAACCCGACACGTTTCGGCGAATCGTCGCCGGAGCGGCGGTTCAGCGGGAGATGCGTCGGCGACGAGTCACCGGAATCGTCGATCCGACGGTCGGATCCGAACTGGTTCGCAACTCTTATACGTACTGTGAACTATTCACAACCATGTCACGGAGTTCCACTCCTTGGGACGAGCCGGACCCCGACCGCCGCCGGACGGCGCTGCCGACGGACCCGGCGCTCGACGCCGCCGACGCGCCGGACGTGATGGCGTCCATCGACTCCTCGTCGTCGCGATCGGAGCTCGTCATCGCGGACGTCTCGCGGGAGGACGCGTGGGTGTCGGTCGACGAGACCGACGCGACCGTCCTCGAGGAGTGGTGTTGAGCGCGTAGCGGGCGCGACCGCCGCCGCGTTTCGATCGTAAATCCCTTTTTCAGCGGAGCCCGCGAGCCGCCTCCCAGCCGCGGAGCAGCGACCCGATCGTCCGACAGGTCGGCGCCGACGCGCCGTGGCGGTCCGCCCGGTCGACGACCGCGCCGTAGATGGCGTCGACCTCGGTGCGGCGCCCGTTCTCGACGTCCTCGCACATCGAGGACCGGTTGGCGGCGGTGTCGGCGGCGACGCGCTCGACGGCGGCCACCGCCCGCTCGTCGGCCAGATCGACCCCGACCGCGCGAGCGACGCGGGCGGTCTCGCGGGCCGACGAGCGGGCGATCTCGCCGGCGGGCCCGTCGAGCGTCGTCCCGTTCTCGGTCCGCGCGAGCGCCGAGGGGCCGTTGATCCCGGCGTTGACCGCGAGCTTCTCGAAGCGGCGCGCCGGCATGTCGTCGGCGACGACCGCCTCGACACCGGCCGCGTCGAAGGCCGCGCCGACCCGGTCGGCGGCGGGGCTCGCGCCGCCGGAGAGCGGCCCGACGACGACCTCGCCGACGCCGGTACAGGTGACGCGGCCGGGCTCCGCGAACCGGGCCCCGTAGCTCGCGGTGCCGGCGAGGACCGTCGCGTCGAGCGCGGCGACCAGCCGCTCCTCGGTGAGCCCGTTCTGGAGCGAGCAGACCGCGTCGTACTCGCCGGTCGCGAGCGCCAGGGCGGCCGCGTCGGTGTCGTACGCCTTGGTCGTGACGAGTGCGAGGTCGGCGGCGCGGTGTCGCCCGTCGGTGAGCG
>NZ_NEWI01000242.1:0-2790 GCF_002135005.1 Halorubrum sp. SD612
GGGGGCGGGCGCGAGCCGGGCGGGGACGGTGGGGCGGTCCGGCTCGCCGGAGGGGGCCGGATCCCCTTCCGAACCGGGGCGGCGGACGCGGACGGTGCGACCGTGGAACTCGCGGACGGTACGACGCGCGAGACGGACGCGGTCGTCGTCGCGACCTCGCCGCCGGAGGCCCGGCGGCTCACCGGCGTCGAGTCGGTCCCGACCGAGGGCGTGCCGAACGTGACCGGGTGGTTCGCGCTCCCCGCGGGCGAGTCGTTCGAGACGGGCGGCCGGATCCTCCTCAACGCAGCCGACGAGTCGCCGAACGCGGTGGTCCCGATGTCGGAGGTCGCGCCCGAGTACGCGCCCGGCGACCGCGCGCTCCTCGCGGCGACGTTCCTCGGGCAGGAGTCGCTCGACCGCGACGAGCGCGACCTCCGCGACGACGTTCGGGACGCGCTGGACGCGTGGTTCCCCGACCGCGACTTTGGCGGCTTGGAGACCCTCGACGTCCATCGGATCCGGTTCGCGCAGTTCGCGCAGCCGCCGGGCGTCCACGCCGACCTCCCGAGGCCGGACGACCCCGAGGGCCCGGTCGTCCTCGCCGGCGACTACACGGAGTGGTCGTCGATCCAAGGCGCCCTAGAGAGCGGCCGGAAGGCGGCGAACGCGGCGGGCGGGCACCTGTAGCCGGCCCGGTCGCCTCGCGGCCCCCTCACTCCTCTCGCAGGAACGCCTCCTCGCCGCGTTCCGCGACGGCCGCGAGCAGGTCGTCGCGCTGACGGCGGGTCTCGGGCGAGAGCCCGGCGAACGCGTGGTCGAACATCGCGGCGGGGTCGGCCTCAACCGACTCCGCCGCGTCGATCGCCGCGGCGACGACGTCGTCCGCCTCCTCGCGGATCGCCGCGACGCCATCGTCGTCGATGCGATCCGTCTCGCGGAGGAACGTCTCCATGCGGCCGAGCGGGTCGAGCGCGCGCCACGGGTCAACGTCGTCGGCGTCGCGATAGGCCGTCGGGTCGTCGGCGGTCGTGTGGGCGCCGAACCGGTACTCGACGAACTCGATGAGGACCGGACGCGGGTCGTCCGCGGTGCCGTTGCCGCCCACCTCGTCGCCGCCGTCGCCGTCACCGCCGCGTCGGGCACGCTCGGCAGCCTCCCGCGTGACCGCGTAGCTGGCGAGCGGGTCCATGCCGTCGGCGCGGACGCCGTCGAAACCGTACGCGGTCGCCTTCCCGGCGAAGGTGTCGCTCGCGGTCTGTTTCCCCCTCGGGACCGAGATCGCCCACCCGTTGTTGTGACAGCAGAATACCGTCGGCGTATCGAAGACGCCGGCGAAGTTCATCGCCTCGTGGAAGTCGCCCTCGCTGGTCGCGCCGTCGCCGAAGTGGCAGGCGACGACGCGGTCCTCGTCGCGGTGGGCGAACGCCCACGCGGCCCCGACCGCGTGCGGGAGGTGGGCCGCGATGCCGATGTTCAGCGGGAAGACGTTGCCGTCAGCGATCGCTTCCGTCCCGGCCTCGTGGCCCATCCAGTAGGGGAGGTACTCGGAGAGGAGGTCGCGGACGACGGCCGCGCCGTGCTCCCGGTACTGGTAGCTTATCAGGTCGCGGTCCGCGAGCGCGTGCGTCGACCCGACGGCCGACCCCTCTTGGCCCGCGCAGGGCGCGTACGTCCCGATCCGGCCCTGTCGCTGGAGGCTGACGGCGCGCTCGTCGAACCGACGCGTGACGACCAGATCGCGGTAGATAGCGCGGAACCGCTCGTCAGAGAGGTCCGGCACCGTCGCGTCGGGCAGGGGACTCCCGTCCGGCCCGAGCACGCGATAGACGTCTTCGTCGGCGAGCGGATCGGTCGCGCCGTCGCCGGCGTCGTCGACGCCGTTCTCGTCCATGCGCAACGAGTGTGCGCCGCAGTCACAAGGAGTTAGCGGTCGCGGCGGCCGCCGACGCCCGCCGGCTCCGTCGCCGGAGGTACGTGATCGGGAGCCCGACGAGGACGCCGGCGACGGCGACCGCGCCGAGTACGAACCCGACCAGCAGCCGCACGGGCCCGGCGGCGAGCATCTCGAGTCCCCAGATGACCACGAACCACGCCGTCCAGAGCGCGCCGGTGAGGAGCG
The DNA here is from genome assembly GCF_002135005.1 of Halorubrum sp. SD612. NCBI lineage: Archaea > Methanobacteriati > Methanobacteriota > Halobacteria > Halobacteriales > Haloferacaceae > Halorubrum > Halorubrum sp. SD612. The sequence goes on from NZ_NEWI01000242.1 coordinate 2,102, forward strand.
CGGTGAGCAGCCCGAAGGCGGCCCCACGGAGATACGTGGGCGCGTCCGGCCGCTCGACGAGGGCCCACCAGACGAGCGTCCCGACGACGAGCGCCGGGGTCGCGAGGAGCGGCATCCCGGCCGCGGGCGGGAGACCGACCACGTCGGCGAACAGGCCGAGCACGTCGGCGAGCAGCGACGCAGTGAGGGCGGCGCAGCCGAGCGCGTACACGCCGGCGTAGAGCGACCACCACCGAGCGGCGGTGAAGCGGGAATCGGCGGGGAGGGCAGTTTTCATGTCGTATTTCCCCGGGCGCCGGGCTAAATGTCTTCCCGTTGTCCGGTCGCCGGTCACCGGACCGTGGTCGTCACCTCGAACGGGTACGCCCCGCTTTCGCTCGGGGCCTGTCCCGAGACGTCCCACGGGACGAAGAACAGGCCGCGGGCCGCGGCGCGGTCCGGCTGTCGGAGCCGGTTTCAGGGCGTGATCACGGCACGGCCGTCGATCTCGCGGTGTTCGAGCTTCTCGGCGACCGCGTTGATCTCGCCGAGGTCGTACCGGCTGGTGTGGAGGTCGACATCTCCCTGCTCGACGAGCGCGACGAGCTCCTGAAGCTCCGCGTACCGCCCGACGATGTTGCCGACGAAGGAGAACTCGCCGTTCACCAGCGCCTGCGACGGCTCGTGGACGTGCCCGCCGTAGCCGATGA
>NZ_NEWI01000243.1:0-2752 GCF_002135005.1 Halorubrum sp. SD612
GGCGCCGTGCGGCCGGTCGCGCAGACGCCGCTGACGCTCGGCGCGCCCGGGGAGCGGCTCCGTTCCGAGGAGTGAGGACGGCGGCGCCGCACGGCGCGGACGGAACGGAGGCTGGCGTCCGCGAGAGGCGCCGAGAAGTTCCCTATCGGTCGCGGTCGAGATCGACCGTGAGGTCGGTCGCGATCCACGCGTCGGTGTTGCCCTGTTCGGCGAAGACGGTCCGCTCCTGGGAACAGCGGGTCGCGGCGACGGTCGGCCGCTCGTCGGCCGCCGCGTCGGCGTCCCGCTCGATCCGGTCTCCCGTTGTCATTACCGTCCGCTCAGGGACCACCGATGTTATAGATTTCGGTCGGCCTAAACCGGCGGCGGCGATCCGCGCGGGGGATCGGAGGGCCTTACCTCGCGGCGGCCGTTCGTCCGTCCGTGACCGATACGCTGTTCACGCCGCTCGCGCTTCGCGACACCGAGTTCCGAAACCGCGTGATGCTGTCGCCGATGTGCCAGTACTCCGCCGAGGACGGGCTGGCGAACGACTGGCACCGGGTCCACCTCGGCGCCCGCGCCGCCGGCGGCGCGGGGGTCGTGATGACGGAGGCGACCGCCGTCGAGTCCCGCGGCCGCATCACGCCGAGCTGCCTCGGTATCTGGTCCGACGACCACGCCGAGGCGCTCGAACCGGTCGTCGAGTTCGTCCGCTCGCAGGGCGCGACGCCGGGGATCCAGCTGGCGCACGCCGGGCGGAAGGCCTCCCATCGGCCGCCGGCCGAGGGGAGCGGCCCCATCCCGGCCGACGAACCGGAGGGCTGGGAGACGGTCTCCGCGACCGACGAGCCGTACCCGCACCCCGAGGTCGACGAGGGGGACCTGGCCGAGACGCGGCGACTCGACGGCGACGGGATCGACGCGGTGATCGACTCGTTCGCGGCCGCGGCGGAGCGCGCGCACGAGATCGGTTTCGAGGTCGCGGAGGTCCACGCGGCCCACGGCTACCTGCTCCACCAGTTCCTGTCGCCCGTCACCAACGACCGGGACGACGCGTACGGCGGGAGCTTCGAGGACCGCACCCGGCTCCTCCGCGAGGTCGTCGAGGCCGTGCGCGAGGTCTGGCCCGACGGCAAGCCCGTCTTCGTGCGCGTCTCCGCGACCGACTGGCTCCCCGACCGCGACTCGTGGGACGTGGACGACTCGGTGCGGCTGGCGCCGCTGCTCGCCGAGGCGGGCGCCGACCTGATCGACGTCTCCGGCGGCGGGATCCACCCCGACCAGGAGATCCCGAGCGCCGGACCGGGGTACCAGGTGCCCTACGCCGAGGCGATCCGGGAGGGGACCGACGTGCCCGTGGCCGCGGTCGGCGGGATCACGGAGCCGACTCACGCCGACGCCCTGGTCCGCAACGAGCGGGCCGACCTCGTCGCGCTCGGCCGCGAGATGCTCCGCCATCCGTACTGGCCGCTCGAGGCCGCCCACGAGCTCGGCGAGGAGGCCGAGTGGCCGGTCCAGTACCGCCGCGGCAAGTTCGACTGAGGCGGGTCGCCGACGGGGACGAGAGCTCCCCGCATGCCCCGGGAAGACTTATTCGGCTCCCGCGAGCCGACCGGGTATGGAGTACCGACCGTTCCCCGACGGGCGCGGCGACGAGTTCGGCGCGTTCATGCGGTACGCGTTCTCCCCGAGCGAGGGCCCGTACGACCCCGAAGAAGCGGACGGCCACGACACCATCGCCGACAGGCGGGGGCTGTTCGACGGCGGCGACCCGGTCGCGGTCTGCGCGCACCACTACTTCTCGCTGCGGATCCGCGGCGAGGACCGCGAGGTCGCCGGCCTCTCCGCGGTCGCGTCCCCGCCGGAACACCGCCGGCGCGGGAACGTCGGCCGCCTGCTCCGGGAGTCGCTGGCGGAGTACCGCGAGCGCGGCGTGGCCGTCTCGACGCTGTGGCCCTTCGAGTACCGCTTCTACGCCGGCTACGGCTGGGCGACCGCGTCCCGCTACCGGCACCTGACCGCGCCGCCGGCCCAGTTGGGGTTCGTCGACGATCTGGTCGCGACCGACGGCGACGACGCCGGACGCTTCCGCCGGCTCGGCGAGGCGGATTACGAGGCCGTGAAGCCCGTCCTCGCCGCGATGGCCGACCGCTACGACCTGACGATGGACTGGACCGAGGAGTGGTGGCGGGAGCGCGCGCTTCAGGGCTGGAAGACCGATCCGTTCGTCTACGGCTGGGAGCGCGACGGCGAGCTCCGGGCGGTCTGCGCGTACAGCTTTCGCGACGAGCCGGACGGGGACGACCCGACCCTGCGCGTCACCGACGTCGCCGTCGCGGACGACGAGGCGTGGTTCCAGCTGCTGCGCTTCTGTCGGAACCACGACTCGCAGGTCGACGAGGTACGGCTCCGCGCCCCGCCGGACGCGCCCCTGCTCGACCTCGTCGACGACCCGCGCGCCGTCGACTGCGAGGTCCGCACCGGGCCGATGGTCCGCGTCGTCGACGTCGCCGCCGCGCTCGAATCGCTCTCGCCCGACCCCGGAATCGAGACCGCGTTCTCGCTTTCGGTCGCCGACCCCCTCGCGGAGTGGAACGATCGGACGTTCCGGGTCGAGATCGCCGACGGGGCGGCGTCCGTCGAGCCGGTCGGCGACCGCGGAGAGGCGGGCGGCGACCGCGGAGAGAGGACCGACGAGAGCGGTTCAGAGGGTCGCGACGCGGACGCCGCGGTCGACGTCGGGACGCTCTCGCAGCTGTACGTCGGGTAC
>NZ_NEWI01000244.1:0-2751 GCF_002135005.1 Halorubrum sp. SD612
GACGTTCTTGCCGCCCCACGAGAGGTTCGTCGTCATCGCGATGGTCGCGAGCGACGACTCGCCCGTGCCGTGGACGTTGTCGAACAGCTGCTTCATCGGCGTGTCGTTCACGGCGAAGACGGGGTAGCCGAGCGCGCCGTCGGCGTCCATCGCGCGCAGGCGGTCGACGCCGGTGGTCGTCTCCTCGGCGCCGCCGACGATGGAGTCGACGAGGTCCGGGTACTCCTCGTGGACGAGCTTCACCATGTCCATCCCGTCGTCGACGGTGATGGTGGGACCGTGGGCGATGCAGGCGTGCATCGCGTCGTAGTACTCCTCGTCGTCGACGCCGCGGACGGCGTAGGAGGTGATCGACTCGTGGGCGTCGAGCGCGGCCGACACGTCGTCGTGCGTCGAGAGGGGGTTACAGCCGGTGATCGCGACCTCGGCGCCGCCCTCGGCGAGCAGCTCGACGAGGTTCGCGGTCTTCGCCTCGACGTGCATCGCCATCGCGATCGTCTCGCCCGCGAGCGGCTGTTCGTCGGCGAACTCCTCGCGGAGCGCGTTTAGTATCGGCATGTGCTGGAGCGCCCAGTCCATCTTCCGGCGCCCCTCCTCCCGGGCCGCCTCGACGTCCGAGAGGTGCTGTGACACCGGCGGATACGCGGTCTCGCTCATACGTATCGGTTCGCTCACTGCGCACTAAACCCTGCCGACACCGGAGTGCGCACAGAAAGGGTGGATCCGGTTGTCAGCGGCCGTCGCCCGCGTCACCGAACCGAGCTGCGGACCGCGTCGTCAGTTACCGCCGGGGCCGCCCGCGTGGTCCGGCGGGCCGCGCTCGCCGTCGTCCTCAGCGTCGTCTTCTTCGGCGTCGTCTTCTTCGGCGTCGTCTTCTTCGGCGTCGTCTTCTTCGGCGTCGTCTTCCTCGGCGTCGTCTTCTTCGGCGTCGTCTTCTTCGGCGTCGTCGTCCTCGGCGTCGTCGTCCTCTTCGTCTACGTCATCATCGTCCGCGTCGTCACCGCCCGGACCGGCGTGGGCCGGCGGGCCGCGCTCGTCGCTGTCGTTCTCGCCGTCGGGGCCGCCGGCGTGGTCGGGCACGTTCCCGGGCGCGTCGCTCTCGTTCTCCTCGCTGGCGTCGCCGTCGTCGGCGCCCCCCGGGCCGCCGGCGTGGTCCGGGGCGTTACCGGGGTTGTTCTCCGTGGCGAAGTCCGAGACCGCGGCGCCGATGCCGCCCTCGCGGTCGCTGATGTCCTCGATGAAGTCGCGGATCAGCTGGCCGAACGGCGTCTCCTCGGGCGCGTCGTCCTCGTCGCCGGCCGTCAGCTCGACCGTCGTCGAGGCGGTGCGGTCGTCGTAACTCGTGGTCACGTCGACGGCGACGTCCTCCTCGGCGGCGGGGAGGCCGACCGTGCCGTTCGCGTCGGTCTCGTACTCGCCCGTCCCGGCGTACGACGCGTTCTCGTCGGCGTCGTCCGCGAGGGCGACGACGACGGTGGCGTTCTCGACGGGCTCGTCGTCGTCGGTCACGGTCACCGTCGGCTCCTCGTCGGTGTCGTCGACCTCGACTTCGAGGCCGTCCGGCGCCTCGAACTCGACCGTCTCGGAGACGCTCGCGTTCTCGTACTCCGCCGTGACCTCGACGGTCACGTCCTCCTCGGCGGCGGGGAGGTCGACGGTGCCGTTCGCGTCGGTCTCGTACTCGCCCGTCCCGGCGTACGACGCGTTCTCGTCGTCGGCGACCGTCACGTTCACCGAGGCGTTCTCGACCGCCTCGTCGTCGTCGGTCACCGTGACGACCGGCTCGCCGCCGGTGTCGTCGACGTCGAGTTCGAGCCCGTCGGGGGCTTCGAGGTCGACCGTCGTCGACGCGGTGTCGTTACCGGAGGCGGCCGTGACCTCGACCGTCACGTCCTCCTCGGGGGCTTCGAGGTCGACGGTGCCGTTCGCGTCCGTCTCGTACTCGCCCGATCCCGCGTACGACTCGTTCTCCGCGTCGACGACGCTCACGACGACCGTGGCGTTCTCGACGGCGGTGTCGTTCTCGGTCACCGTGACCGTCGGTTCGCCGTCCGCGTCGTCGACGGCCACTTCGAGATGGCCGTCGGCGGCCGCGACGCCGGTCATCGCGCCGAGCGCGACGACCGCGATCAGTAGGATGGCTGTCGTGCGTTCGCTCATGTCCACTCGGGTCCACCGCCTGTTTCCCTATAAAAAGAGAAGTCCCTTAACGCGGTTTAATTCGGTTTGTATCCGGGTTAACGGCGCTGAGACGTTTGTTTCGGTGGATCGGGGGTTCCGCGGCGGTTTCGACGGTGATCGGTGCCGGGTTCGTTCCCGATTTCGGGTCGGACATCGCTCGCGCGCGATACGTCTCCGGGACTGTCGCGCTCGACCGAGTTGTGTTCCCTCGTTTATAAGCAGGCGACCATCTCGCGGCGATGACCTCCAAAGCCCCAGCTGTTCGCTTATAAATGGTTGATAGCGGATCGACAACGAACACCTCCAAAGCCCCAGCCGCGAGGGCGGCGCACGCTCGCTGCGGTCCTCAGTCGGTCGCTACCGCTCCCTCCTTGCGGTCCTTGCGTCACCTGCGCCGCCCTCGCGGCTGCCCCTTTGAGTCCCGCCCCGGACAGCACAGCGCCTCACGCCTCCCCAGCCTCGCGGTTCGCGCTCTTCGAGCGCTCACCGCGTCCCTCGCGCGTGCTGCTCGCGGCCGCTGGAGGCGGCCGCTCGCAGGCACGCGCCCCCGCGCGGTCACTCATAGGTAGG
>NZ_NEWI01000245.1:0-2741 GCF_002135005.1 Halorubrum sp. SD612
GCCCCGCACCTCGCGCCTCCCCAGCCTCGTCAGTCGCCTCCGCTTCGCTCCGGCGACTGACTCCCTCGCGCGGTGCTGTCTCGCGGCCGCCGATGACGGCCGCTCGTCGGCACGCGCCACCGCAGAAGATTTTCGAGGTCTGCGTCGCCTATCGCAGGAACTCGATCGCGGCGCCCTGCCCGAAGCCGACGCAGAGCGTCCCGAGGCCGCGCTCGGCGTCCCGCTTCTCCATCTCGTGGAGCAGCGTGACGGGGAGCCGCGCGCCCGAGGCGCCGAGCGGGTGGCCGAGCGCGATGGCGCCGCCGTTGACGTTGTACTGGTCCTCGTCGATGCCGAGCTCGCGCCGCGAGTACTCGCACTGGGAGGCGAACGCCTCGTTCAGTTCGACGAGGTCGTAGTCGTCGATGTCCGTGCCCGCGCGGTCGAGCAGGCTCCGGGTGGCGGGCACCGGGCCGATCCCCATCACGGTGGGGTCGACGCCGGCGACCGCGTTCGTGCCGACCTCGGCGAGCACGTCGAGCCCGTGCTCCTCCGCGAACGCCTTGCTCGTGACGACGGTCAGCGACGCGCCGTCGGAGATCTGCGAGGAGTTCCCCGCGGTGACGCTGCCGTCGCCGGTGAAGGCGGGCGGCAGGTCGGCGAGCTTCTCGGCGGTCGTGTCCGGGCGGATCCCCTCGTCCGCCTCGACGAGCCCGTCGTCCGTCTCGACGGGGACGATCTCGTCGTCGAAGCGGCCCGACTCGGTCGCCTCGGCGGCGCGCTGGTGGCTACGGGCGGCGTACTCGTCTTGGGCCTCGCGGCTCACCTCGTACTCCTCGGCCACCTTCTCTGCGGTCATCCCCATCTGGAGCTGGAAGATGTTGTACTGTTCAGACAGCTCCGGGTGGAGGTGTTCGTAGGAGTCGCCGTCCATCGGGACGCGGCTCATGTTCTCGACCCCGCCCGCGATGATACACTCGCGGTTCCCGGCGGCGATGGCGTCCGACGCCGAGATGATCGCCTGCATCGAGGAGGCGCACCAGCGGTTGATCGAGGTGGCGGGCACCGACTCACCCAGCTCCGAGAGGAGGGCGATGACGCGCGCGACGTTGTTGTCCTGCTCGGTGCGCTGCTGTGCGACCCCCCACATCAGGTCGTCGACGTGGTCGCTCGTCAGCCCCGTCTCGTCGAGCGCATGGTCGATGAGCGTCGTCGAGAGGTCCTCGCTGCGGACGTCCTCGTAGACGCCGCCGTCTTTCCCCTGCGGTGTTCGGTAGGCGGCCGCGATCACGGGCGTGGTCTCGTCTGTCATGAACGATCACAAGCCCGACGACGTATTAAAACGCCGTGGAACGAGCGAGAATCGATCCGAAGTTTATCGTTTACGCTCCAGCAGGCTCTCGCCGGTCATCTCATCGGGGCGGTCGCGCTCCATCAGGTCGAGCAGCGTCGGGGCGATGTCGCACAGCGACCCGGCCTCGCGGACCCGCTTCGCGCCGTCGTCGCCGTCGGGCGTCAGGTAGACGAACGGGACCGGGTTGTACGTGTGGGCGGTGTGGGGGTCGTCCGCGGTACCCATGTCGTCGGCGTTGCCGTGGTCCGCGGTGACGACCGCGTGCGCGCCGGCGTCGGCGACCGCGGAGAGCAGGCGGTCGAGCTGGGCGTCGACGGCCTCGACCGCCTCGACGGCCGCCTCGAAGTCGCCGGTGTGGCCAACCATGTCGGGGTTCGCGTAGTTCAACACGAGCAGGTCGGGGTCGTCCGACGCGATGGTCTCGACGGCCTCGTCGGTCACCTCGGGCGCGGACATCTCCGGTTGCTGATCGTACGTCGGCACGTCCGGGCTCTCGACGATCGTCCGGATCTCGCCCGGGAACTCCACCTCTCGGCCGCCGTTGAGGAAGTAGGTGACGTGAGGGTACTTCTCCGACTCCGCGATCCGGAGCTGCGTGCCGCCGGCGTCCGCGACGACCTCGCCGATCGTGTTCGCGGGGATCTGCGGCGGGAACGCCACCGGGAACTCAAAGGTCTCGTCGTACTCGGTCATCGTCGTCATGCGGACCTCGGGCTGGCCGAGGTCGAACTCCCACTCGGGCCGCGTGTCGGTCAGCATCCGGACCAGCTGTCGGGCGCGGTCGGCGCGGAAGTTGAAGAATATCACCGCGTCGCCGTCGGCGAGGGCGGGCTCGTCGGCGACGAGCGTCGGCTCGACAAACTCGTCCGTCTCCCCGCGGGCGTGTGCCTCTCGGGCGGCCGCAACCGCGCTCTCGGCCTCGTTCGGGGCCTCGCGACCGACGATGGCGTCGTACGCCTTCTTCGTCCGCCCCCAGTTCTCGTCGCGGTCCATCGCGTGGTAGCGCCCCGTCACGGTCGCGACGTGACCGGTGCCGCGCTCGTCGGCCTTCGCGGTCACGTCAGCGAGGAACTCGTCGGCGATCTCCGGGGCCGTGTCGCGGCCGTCGGTGAACGCGTGGCTCGTGGCGGGCACGCCCGCGTCGGCCGCGGCGTCGATCAGCGCGAGCAGGTGGTCCACGTCCGAGTGGACGCCGCCGTCGGAGACGAGCCCCATGAAGTGGACGCGGCCGCCGGTCGAGTCCGCGTGGTCGAGCGCGGCCGCGACCGCGTCGTTGTCCGAGAGCGACCCCTCCCCGAGCGCGTCCGTGATCCGGGTGTACGCCTGCTTCACCACCCGGCCCGCGCCGATGTTGAGGTGGCCGACCTCGGAGTTGCCCATCTGTCCCTCGGGGAGCCCCACGCGCCGC
>NZ_NEWI01000246.1:0-2712 GCF_002135005.1 Halorubrum sp. SD612
TCGTGCCGTGCGTCAGGTTCCCCTTCTCGACGAGGACCGTGTCGAGCCCGCGTCGCGCCAGGTCCCTGACGACGCCGCACCCCGTCGACCCCCCACCGACGACGACGACGTCCACTTGTCTGTCCATACGGGGCCCTTGGACCACGACCACTTTACTTTACCTCCCGCCGCACTCCACTCATAACTATAAGGGACATTCAAGTAGTGTGATCGCCGCCGGCGCCGATATAATTATATACCACACTTTTTCACTCGCGCCGAAGTCGGGATTTCAACAGGAAGATTATTATGGTAGTACATTATGTTCACGATCGGCGTGGTAGCTTCCGTGAAGATATGTCGCGGCGGCGTCGGAACGCCTCGCGGCCGTCTCGGGTCGGCTCCGGACGGGTCTGACCGAGCGGACGCGCGACGCGACAGCGAACGCGGCACCGGGATCGCCTTCGACGGCGAGGGCGACCCGGCCACCGCCGCACGCGGACCAGCGCCACAGGAGGGATCCACAACATGACACAGTACGTCGGTGCGATAGACCAGGGGACGACCGGTACCCGATTCATGGTGTTCGACCACGCGGGCCAGGTCGTCGCGAACGCCTACGAACAGCACGAGCAGATCTACCCGAACCCGGGCTGGGTCGAACACGACCCGATAGAGATCTGGGAGAACACCCAACAGGTCGTCCTCGACGGCCTCGCGGACGCGGGGCTCGACGCCGACCAGCTCGAGGCGATCGGCATCACGAACCAGCGCGAGACGACGATCGTCTGGGATAAGGACTCGGGCAAGCCGGTCCACAACGCGCTGGTGTGGCAGGACCGCCGGACGACCGACCGCGTCGAGGAGCTACAGGAGGCGGACAGGGTCGAGGACATCCGCGAGAAGACCGGCCTCGAGGCCGACGCGTACTTCTCCGCGACGAAGACGGAGTGGATCCTCGACAACGCCGAGCCGCTGAAGATGCAGAGCTCGCGGGGCGGCGACCTGCGCGACCGCGCTCGCGCGGGCGAACTCGTGATGGGCACCATCGACTCGTGGCTCATCTACAACCTGACGGGCAACCACATCACTGACGTCACCAACGCCTCCCGGACGATGCTGTACAACATCCGGGAGATGGAGTGGGACGACGAGCTCTTAGACGAGTTCGACGTGCCGGAGGAGATGGTACCCGAGGTACGCCCCTCCTCCGACGAGGACTACTACGGGCACACCGACGCCGACGGCTTCCTCGGCGAGGAGATCCCGGTCGCGGGCGCGCTGGGCGACCAGCAGGCCGCGCTGTTCGGCCAGACCTGCTTCGACGAGGGCGACGCGAAGAACACCTACGGCACCGGCGCCTTCTACCTGATGAACACCGGGGAGGACGCCGTCGCGTCCGACAACGGGCTGCTCACGACGGTCGCGTTCCAGATGTCCGGCGAACCGGTCCAGTACGCGCTCGAAGGCTCCATCTTCATCGCCGGCGCGGCGATCGAGTGGCTCGAAGACGTGGACCTGATCAACAACGCGGCGCAGACCGCGGAGCTGGCGCGGTCGGTCGAGTCGACCGACGGCGTCTACATGGTCCCGGCGTTCACGGGGCTCGGCGCGCCGCACTGGGACGGGCGCGCCCGCGGAACCATCGTCGGGATGACCCGCGGCACGAGCAAAGAGCACATCGTCCGCGCGACGCTGGAGAGCATCGCGTACCAGACCCGCGACCTCGCCGAGGCCATGGAGGCCGACTCAGGGGTCGAGATGACGAGCCTCCGCGTCGACGGCGGGGCGGTCAAGAACAACTTCCTCTGTCAGCTCCAGTCCGACATCATCCAGACGGAGATCGCGCGCCCGGAGGTCGACGAGACCACCGCGCTCGGCTCGGCGTACGCCGCCGGGCTCGCCGTGGGATACTGGGACTCCGTCGACGAGCTGCGCGACAACTGGCAGATCGACCGCGAGTTCACGCCCGAGAAGTCGCAGGGCGAGGTCGACAAGCTGTACAGCCGCTGGGACGACGCGGTCGAGCGGTCGCTGAACTGGGCGCGGGACGACGAGGAGGCGGAGTAGAGCATGAACGAGCTCCTGCTTCAGGTCCCGGTCATCGGAATGGAAGTCGAGGCGTTCCTGCTGCTGCTCATCACCGCGCTGGCCGGCGGGGCGTTCGGCGCCGCCATCGGGGCGCTGCCCGCGTTCATCTTCACCGGGTTCGTCGTCTTCCTCGGCGAGGGTATCGGGATCCTCCAGCGACAGATCGGCGCGATCGAGGGCATCCCCGCGGGCGAGCTCGCGGCGGGCATCACCGGCGTCATCGGCTTCGGGGCGATCACCGGGCCGCACATCGCGTTTGCGGGCGGCGTGGCCGCCTCGGCGTACGCCGGCAAGAAGTACCCCGAGATGAACCCCGCGGACGGCGGGTACCACTTCGGGAAGGACATCACGTACGCGTTCGGGACGAAGCCCGACATCCTCGCCGTGGGCGCGATATTCGGCGTCGTCGGGATGCTGTTCACGCGGATCGCGAACGGCGTCTTCATCAACGTGTTGGAGATGACGCCGCCGACCGACTTCATCGCGGTGTCGGTGTTCGCGACCGCGTTCCTCGCTCGCCCCGTCTTCGGCTACCCGATCGTCGGGAAGCCGGCGGGCGACGGGCTCTTAGACATGTCGCCGTTCGAGCGCGGCGCGGCCCACCCGAGGGCCCACCCCGCCCACGAACAACGCCCCCGCCCC
>NZ_NEWI01000247.1:0-2701 GCF_002135005.1 Halorubrum sp. SD612
TCGGTGAACGTCGGGATCTGCTCGAAGTCGCCGTTACATAGCTCCACGTCGAACTCGTCGATCGGGTAGTCGTTGATCTCGGGGTAGATCCGCGAGTAGTCGCCGTAGCAGACGTGGAGGCCGATCCGGACGTCCTCGTCGATGCCCGAGACGATGCGTTCGAGCGCCTCGCCGACGATGGCGTGGTCCTCCGGCGTCGTCGCCAGCGCGGGCTCGTCGATCTGGATGTAGCGCGCGCCCGCCTCGACCAGCTTCTCGACCTCCTCGTTGACGAGGTCCGCGAGGTCGTACACGAGTTCCTCGGTGGAGGGGTACGCCTCGTTGAACGCCCAGAAGCCGAGCGTGTACGGCCCCGTGATCGGGACCTTCACCGGGCGCTCTGCGACGTTCGAGGTGAACTCGAACTCGTCGACGAGCCACGGCTCGTCGTACGCGACCTCCTCGACCACGCTCGGCTTGTCGAAGTAGTTGTGGCCCCACACCTTCACCGGCCCGTTGAACTCGTAGCCGTCGATGCGGTCGGCGAAGAACTCCACCATCTCGTTGCGGCGCATCTCGCCGTCGACGACCGTGTCGAGCCCGGCGCGCTCGTGTTCGTGCGTGATGAGCCGACAGGCGTCGTCGTGCGCCTCTTCGAGGTCGGACTCGTCGAACTTCGAGTCGGGGTCGTCGACGAGCTCGTCGGCGCGGTTGAGCCACTTCGGCTTCGGGTACGAGCCGACGACGGTCGTGAGCAGGAACGCGTCGTTCGGGTGGTCGTCCGGACGGAACTGGTCGCGGTTGGCGGACGGGTTTCGGACCATTAATCGAGCACCTCCGCGGCGTCGGCGAGGGCGTTCAGCTTCGCGCGGTACTTGTTCGTCGGCAGGTAGAACAGCTCGGTGTTCGGCGTGAGGTACGTCCGGTCGAACCCCTCCAGCGGGATCTGCGACTCGAACCACTCGACGCGCTCCGCGATCGTCTCCGGCTCCTCGACCAGCGTGTTCTGCCCGTCGACGAGCCCGAGCGACAGCGAGTCGGTCGAGCCGAACTCCTGGACGTTGTAGACGGTGTCGTCCCGGTCGCCGGCGACGAGGTCAAGCCCGAGCGCGTCCGCGCCCGCCTCGTCGACGAGGTGCGCGTACAGCTTCTCGCCGAGCGCGCCGTAGAACGTCTGGACGACCACGTCGGCGTCGGTCGCGTCGGCGACCGTCGAGATAGCGTCCGTCGCGCCCGCCTCCTCGCCCTCGGCGGGCGGGTTCGTGACGAGCGACGGTTCGAGGAGGAACAGCGTCTCGTGGTCGGGGAACGCCTCGACCTCGCCCGCGAGGAACTCGGCGATGGCCGCCTGGAAATCGGCCTCGTCGCCGCGGTGATCGTCGGTCGCGAGGTCGGCGAGCGAGTACGGCCCGGGAAGCGTCGCCGCGAGCGACGCGTCGTCGACCCCGTCGGCGTCGGCGAGCAGGTCGGTCGCCTTCTCCAGTTCGCCCGCCACGTCGCCCGAGAAGTCGAGGTCGTCGACGACCCGCGGGTCCCGGTAGAAGTTGTTGTTGTCGTAGTACCGGACGATGCCGCCGGTCTCGACGGCGTCGCTGACGGTCAGCGGGTGCGCGATCATGTCGTCCCAGCGGCCCTGCCCCTCGGAGATCAGGTCGAGGCCGGCGTCCAGCTGGTCGTCGACGTACTCGGCGCGCACCTCGTCGTACGCCGCCACGGTCGCCTCGCTCTCGTCGCCGCTCAGGAGGTCCCCCTTCTGGTGGCCCTTCAGGTCCGAGAGCGTCTCTTTCGCCCGGTCCGGGAGCGGATACAGCCCCGGCGTCGCCGCGACACGTTCGGTCATCACCGATCGTTGGATATACCGTCGTATAATATTTGCTAATGCGCGTTATGTTTTGTAGTAATCAGTTGCCGAGCGACCCCGCTACGCCCGACGCAACGCCAGCACCGTGAGCGTCTCGAACGGGAACGACTCCTCGACGACGGGCTCGTGGGAGAACCCCGCCTCGTCGATCAGGGCGAGCACCTCCTCGTACCCGGTGAGCGAGGAGACGAGCAGGAGGACGACCCCGCCCGGCGCGAGGACGCGCCCCACGTCGGCGAGGAACGGTTCGATGAGTTCCCGGCCGGACTCGCCGCCCGAGAGCGCGTGTTCCATCCAGTCGCTCCACTCGTTTTCGGGGTCGGTCGGGAGGTACGGCGGGTTGAAACACACCGTGTCGAACGCGTCCGCGCGGAACGGCGAGAGCAGGTCGGCGACGACGGCCCCGACGCCGCGGTCGCGCGCCTGTCGCGCGGCGTGCGGATTGAGGTCGCTGCCGACCACGTCGAGGTCGCGCTCGCTCGCCACCCGCGCGGCGACCCAGCCCGACCCCGTGCCGACCTCCAGCACGCGTCCGTGCGCCTCCGCGACCGCGGCCTCCGCGAGCAGGCCGGAGTCCTCGGCCGGCTGGTAGACGGTCGCCTCGTCGAGACCGCGTCGCGCCGCGAGGCCGCCGGCGTCTTCGCCCGTGTTCCCGTCGTCCTCGCCTGTGTTCCCGTCGTCCTCGCCTCCATTCCCGGTCATCGGTCGGCTCCCTCTCCGTCGGCTCCCTCTCCGTCGGCTCCCCCGGCGTCACCGCTCTGCGCGTTGTCCCCTTCCGCGTCGCCGTCGCCGGAGCTTTCGGACCCGCCGCGCGTCGCGGCCCGGTCCTCGACCGCCGCGTCCAACTCCGGCCCGGAGGCG
>NZ_NEWI01000248.1:0-2664 GCF_002135005.1 Halorubrum sp. SD612
TCGTGGAACCGGTCGACGGTCTCGCGCACCCAGTTCACCTCGCCGGTGAGGTCGCAGTAGTCGGTGCCGGTCTCGACGCAGGCCTCGACCAGCGGCGTCCCGAGTCGGGTGTACGGCCCGACCGTCGTACAGACGACGCGCGTCCCCCGAGCGAGCGCGCGCAGGCTCTCGGGGTCGGTCGCGTCGCCCACGACGACCGGGACCTCGTCCCGCGCGTCGCTGCGGCCGGCGAGGTCGGCGGCGAGCGCGTCGAGCTTCTCGCGGTCCCGCCCGCCGATCGCCAGCGCGAGCTCGTCCGGGGCGTACCGCTCCGTCAGGTACTCGGCCGCGAACCGCCCGGCCACCCCGGTCGCGCCCCACACAACGACGTCGTACGTCCGGTCTGCGTCGCTCATTCTCGCTTCCGCCTACGCAGTGGTCGGGGGTAAACGCGCGGGGTCGACCGACGGTCACCGGGCGTGCGGCGCGGTACCTCTTTACATCGTCGCCCGCAAACGAATACATGGCCGTAGGCACTCGTCTGTCGTTACAGCTCGCCGACTTCGGTACCCGATCGCTCGTTACCCACGCGCTCATGGCGCTGGGGTTCGTCGGGGCCGTCGTCTCGGGGCTGTTCGTCGAGGGACAGGTCGGCACCGTCTCGATGGCGGCGTTCATCAACTTCACCGCCGGGCTGTGGATCTGCCAGTCGATCCACTCGCTCGGCAACGCCGCGACCGACGAGGAGTACCAAGGCGTCCTGAAGGAGATATTAAACCGTGTCTAGCGACGCCGAACCGGGATTCGACACCGGCCGCTTCGGTCGGATCCTCGCGCTCGTCGGTTTCGTCACGACCGTCTTCCTGTTCCTCACGGCGCAGCGACTGTCCGGCGACGCCTTCCAGATCGGTGCCGTCGCCATCGGGACGGTCGGCCTGATCACCGCGATCATCGGCTTCCTCGTCGCCGCCGGCAGCGCGGTCGACGCGTCCTGACGCGCTCGGTCACGAAGCCGTTCCGGCCGCGAACGCCGCTACGAGCGCTCGTCCGACAGCGCCCCCGAGAGGAGGCCGGAAACGCCGAGCCGTTCGAGCGACTCGCGGGCTTGCTCCGTGTGTTTCCGCCGCTCCTCGGGCTGGCCCTCCGCGAGCGCTTCCAACTCCTCTGCTATTCGGTCCCGCTCGTCGCTGAGGTCGGCCGTCCCGAGACCGACGGCGAGCAGATCGAACGCGTCGGCGGCCGCGATTCGAACCCTCCCGTCCGGGTCGTCGAGCGCGGCGAGCAGGAGCGAAACGTACCGTTCGCGCTGTTCCGCGATCGCGGCCTGAGAGGCCCCCTCGGCGGCGAGCACGTCGCTGCCCTCGGGGTGTCGCTCGACGCCGGGATACGCCTCTCGGAGCGTTCGGACGACCGACTGGCGGACGTACCCGTCCGCCGCGTCGTCGAAGACCGGGCGGCACGCGTCGAACAGGTCGTCGTAGAGCCTGAACTGCGCGGTCACGTCGAGACCGCTGAGATCGTCGATGACGCGGTTCGTCTCGTCCGCGTCCGCGGCGGCGAGCGCCTCCGCGACCGCTTCTGGATCGGAGCTCATGCGTGTCGTAACGGCGCCGGGACTGAAAACGGATCGCCGGTTCGTCGGCGGCGCTCGCGGGAAGGCACCACCGTGCCGCGGCGCGCGCACGACCGCCCCGCCCTCGACCGCGAACGCCGGTCAGTTCTCGTACGGCTCGCAGACCAGTTCGACGCCCTCCTCGAAGCCGATCTCGGGCTCCCAGCCGGTCGCCTCGCGGAACGTCGAGTAGTCGGCCATCGTGTCGTGGACGTAGCCGTCGAACGGGCACTCGATGTACTCGGGGCCGACGTCCGTCCCGAGCGCGTCGTTGATCAGTTCGACCATCTCGTTGAACGAGTACGCCTCCTCGGTGCCGACGTTGTAGACGCCCGTCAGCTCGTGGTCGGCGGCGAGCTCGCAGGCGCGGGCGACGTCCGAGACGTGGGTGAAGTCGCGGGTCTGCGTGCCGTCGCCGAACAGCTCCGGGGCCTCGCCGGAGGCGATCGCGTCCGCGAACTGCGCGACCGTGTTCGCGTACTCGCCCTTGTGTTCCTCGTTGCCGCCGAACCCCTGATACACCGAAAAGAAGCGCAGGCCGGCCACGTTCATGTCGTGGTGGTTGGCGTAGTACTCGGCGTAGCGCTCGCGCGCGAGCTTGGAGGCCTCGTAGGCGGTGCGCGCCTCCACCTCCATGTCGACCGGCGAGGGCTCGGTGCGGCTGCCGTAGATGGACGAGGTGGAGGCGTACACGACCGTCTCGCAGCCTTCCTTCCGCGCGCGCTCGACCGTGTTGACGAACCCCTCGACGTTGACGCGGCAGCCGCGCTGGGGGTCGTTCTCGTGCATGTTCCGCGAGGAGAGCGCGGCGAGGTGGAAGACGACGTCGACGTCGACGGGGAACTCGCCGTCGACGACGGAGGCCTCGACGAACTCCACGTCGTCGTCGAGGTTCTCGGGGGTGCCGAGGTAGGTGTCGTCGACGGCGATCACGTCGTTGTCGACCGCGAGCCGGTTCGCGAGGTTCGAGCCGATGAACCCGGCCCCGCCCGTGACGAGGACGCGTTTGTTCTGCATGCTCGTGTGTCCTCAGAGGCGACGGTTTAGCGCTTCGGTTTCGCGGGAGCCCGGTG
>NZ_NEWI01000249.1:0-2651 GCF_002135005.1 Halorubrum sp. SD612
GCCGCCATCGACGACGAGTACCACAACTGGGTGCTCACCGTCACCGAGAACGGCTACGGGAAGCGCTCCGACCTCGACGAGTACCGCCCGCAGTCGCGGAACGGGAAGGGGCTCGTCGACATCAAGACCGGCGACCGGAACGGCGAGGTCGTCGCCATCGAGTCGGTGACCCACGGCGACCACCTGATCGCCATGAGCGCCGACGGTCAGATCATGCGAACCCGCGTCGAGGAGGTATCGACGGTCAGTCGCAACACGAAGGGCGTCATCGTGATGAACCTCGACCCCGACGACGAGGTCGCCTCCGTCGACATCGTCCCCGAGTCGATCCACGCCGCCGCGGACGGCGACGACGAGGCGGAGACGGACGACGAGTAGGCACCGCGCTCGGCGGCGTCCGTTCGCTTTCCAGGCGCCACCGGTCCTCTGTGCGGGCTTGAACTTCCGTCGCGACGAGCGATGCCCACGGAACGACGCAGCGACCTCGCCGCGGGAATCGGTGCGCTCGCCGGCGCGACTGCCGGCTGCCTCGGACGGAACAGTGCCGAGCCGAGCCGCCTCGACCTGCCGGTCCGCGACGACGGCGACGCACCGGTGGACGTGGCGGGACCGTCGAGGTCGCGGGCGAGTACGCACACCTCCGGCGAGTCCTTCAGGAAAGTTACTTACTGTCGCCGCGAAAATCACCGAGCGAGATGGACGAGTACGAGGGGATAGACGAGGTCGTACACGAACCGAGCGAGGCGTTCGCCGAGTCGACGAACGTCGCCGCGTTCATGCGCGAGTACGGGATCGACGACTACGAGGAGCTCATCGAGCGCACCACCTCGGAGGTCCCGGGCGAGCCCGCGTCGGGCGTCGACTGGTTCTGGGACGAGATCGTCGACTATCTCGACATCGAGTTCTTCACCGACTACGACGCGGTCCGGGACGACGCCGACGGGCCGCAGTTCTCGGACTGGTACCTCGGCGGCGAGGTCAACGTCGCGCACAACGTCGTCGACCGCCACGCTGCCGTCGACTCGCCGAACCGGAACCGCGTCGCGCTGATCTGGGAGGGCGAGCCCGGAGACGTCCGGGAGATCACGTTCCACGAGCTCCGCCGGCAGAGCGACCGCGTCGCGAACTACCTGACCGAGGCGGGGATCGAGACCGGCGACACCGTCGGGCTGTATATGCCGATGGTGCCCGAGGTCGTCTCGATCCTCTACGGCTGCCTGAAGGTCGGTGCGATCGCCGTGCCGATCTTCTCCGGGTTCGGCCGCGAGGCGACCGCGACGCGGATCGACGACGCGGAGCCGTCCGTCCTGTTCACCGGCGACGGGTTCTACCGCCGGGGCGACGGCGTCCGGCTGAAGGGGACCGCCGACGAGGCTGTCGCCGACGCGGGTCACGTCGAGGACGTGGTCGTGTACGACCGGCTGGGGGCGACGCCCGCGGCCGACTCCGCTGACAGCGGGAGCGACGTCGACCCGGTCCCGTGGAACGACGAGCGCGACCGAACTTGGGACGAGGCGGTCGGCTCGCAGCCGTCGTCGTTCGAGACGAAGCGGCTCCCGAGCGACCAGGAGTCCATGCTGCTGTACTCCTCGGGGACGACGGGCGAGCCGAAGGGGATCGTCCACACCCACGCCGGCGTCCTCACGCAGTGCGCGAAGGAGATCCACTTCGGCTTCGACCAGAAGCCCGCTGACCGGTTCTTCTGGGTCTCCGACATCGGCTGGATGATGGGGCCGTGGACGCTGATCGGCAACCACGCGTTCGGCGGCACGGTGGTGATGTACGAGGGCGCGCCCGACCACCCGGAGCCCGACCGCTTCTGGGAGCTGATCGACCGGCACGGGATCACGCAGTTCGGCATCTCGCCGACCGCGATCCGCGCGCTCCGAAAGCACGGGGACGAGTGGGTCGACGAGCACGACCTCTCCTCGCTCCGTATCCTCGGCTCTACCGGCGAACCGTGGGACCCAGAGTCGTGGCGTTGGTTCCACGACGCGGTCGGCGGGGGCGACTGCCCGATAATCAACATCTCCGGCGGGACGGAGATCTGCGGCTGCTTCCTGATGCCGATGCCGAACCAACCCCTCAAGCCCTGTACCCTCGGCGGGCCGGGACTCGGGATGGACATCGACATCGTCGACGAGTCGGGCGAGTCGGTGCGGGAGTCGGGCGAGCGCGGCTATCTCGTCGCGCGCGACTCCTGCCCGTCGATGACGAAGTCGCTGTGGTCAGGCGACGAGCGCTACCTGAACGAGTACTGGTCGACGTGGCCCGACCTGTGGGACCACGGCGACTTCGCGCAGAAGGACGAGGACGGCTTCTGGTTCCTCCACGGTCGCGCCGACGACGCGCTCAACGTCGCGGGGCGGAAGGTCGGCCCGGCCGAGATCGAGGGCGTCCTCATCGACCACGACGCGGTCAATCAGGCCGCGGCCGTCGGCGTCCCCGACGACACCACCGGGACCGCGGTCGTCGCGTACGTCGTCCTCGAACCGGGCGCCGACCCGAGCGACGACCTCCGCGAGGAGCTCCGGGCGCTGGTCGGCGACGAACACGGCAAGCCGTTCCGGCCGCGCGAACTCCTGTTCGTCGAGGCCTTCCCGAAGACGCAGTCGGGGAAGATCATCCGTCGCGCGATCGAGTCGGTGTAC
>NZ_NEWI01000024.1:0-26748 GCF_002135005.1 Halorubrum sp. SD612
CGTGATCGTAGAAGTGGCCGACGCCGGGGACTTCGTCCCCGGCTTTGTGGGTGATCGTGTCGTCGAGGATGATGTAGCCGTCCTTCGACCAGCGTGTTTCCCCGTGTTTTTGGAGTTCTTCGAGGCGCTCATGGTTGAATTGTTGTTCGTCCCAGTCGTACTCGGTGAGGAATTTGTTGAGAGCGCGTTTGTCTCCAGCTGGAAGGACTTCGCGTGAGATACCTGCCACGGTCTTGTTGCTGGCCGCAACAAGACCGGTGGCGTAGGCTTTCGCGTGATGGCGTTGAGCTGATGACAGCGATTCGAACTCGTCAAACACACGCGTACACGACAAGAAGTCCGTAATCGGCATCATCCGTCTTCACTACCGCCTACGTCACGCTCCTACTTCAACGTTCAAAGCTGAGCGTATAAGTAAACGCTCGCGGCGTCGACGCTCACACCGGCGACCGTAGCGTCACAGCATCACCACTCGTCGAAGGAAGCAGCGTATGAATGGCGGACAGGCGGGGTAGCCCGGCGTTCCGTCACGGGGTATCCCGATTGCCTCCTCCACCCCGCGACCCGACGAGCGACTGGCGTCCGGCGGTGGGCTGCTCGCTTCCGCGCCTGACCCAATATCGCCGACGAACCGCGACGGACCGCTCCTGCGAGCGGGCGCCACGGACCGCTGTCCCCGGCGGACGAGGCTTCCACGTTGGCTCTCGGGGCCCGTGCCGGTCTGACCGGACGTGCCCGCTGTTCGGTCCCCGCTGAAGACTGCCTCACGGGTAACGAGCGGGGCCTAACCGCCCGACCTAGTCCGTTCGACGATATTCGGGTGCGGCATAAGGGCCTTTCGTTCGCCGGGCGACGGCGACGCGGGCGGCGAGCGCGCGTCGGAAAAAAGGCGTCCCGCGCGTTCCGGCGTCTCGGCTACGATAACACCGCTCGGGCGTACACCGCCGCGGAGAGCGGCAGCGGGACGGAGAGCGCGACGACGGCGGGCGCGTGCCACACCAGCCAGAGGTGGTCGCGGAACACGGCGGTCGGTTGGACCGCGAGCGCCCACGTCGCCGCGCTCGCGGTCGTCGCGAGC
Source organism: Halorubrum sp. SD612 (assembly GCF_002135005.1). Taxonomy (NCBI): domain Archaea; kingdom Methanobacteriati; phylum Methanobacteriota; class Halobacteria; order Halobacteriales; family Haloferacaceae; genus Halorubrum; species Halorubrum sp. SD612. The sequence goes on from NZ_NEWI01000024.1 coordinate 1,079, forward strand.
CCGAGGACGATTGCCACCCCCGCGAGCGTCCCCGGGTCGACGTTCCCCTGCTCGACCGAGGCGATAACGACCGCGGCGAGCAGTGCGAACAGCGCGATCCCGCTCCAGCCGACGGCCCCGGAGGCGTAGTAGGACGCGAGCTGCGACGCGTACTCCGGCCCCGTGATGATCGCGTACGGCGCGACGAGCGCGACGACGGTGACGACCGCGGCGGCGATCCCGACCCGACGCGAGACGGCGCGGAGGTTCATACCCGACCTCGGAACGGAACCGCGGTAAAAGGACCGGATCGGAGCGGACGCGGGGGGCGACCGCCTCGCCGCGCTCCGTTCCCGTAGCGTTTTGGCCCGTCGGCACCCACTACGGACCATGTCACTCGACGTCGACCTGCCGGAGCCTCCCGAACTCGCCGCCGTCGACCCGAACGAGTACGAGGACGCCGAGGTGGCTGGCGGCGAGTACCGCCGCGACGACCTCGAAGCGCTCCTCCGCGAGGGCGCGTGGGAGGAGGCGTTCGACCAGTGGGCCGCGGGCAGCGACATGGACGCGGCGGACTGGCAGATCGCGCTCGACCTCGAGTTAGTCTCCCGGTTCGACTTCTTCTGGGACGACTTCGCCGACCGGGTCGGCTACCACGCGCCGGGGCTGCCAGAGGACTGGAAGGAGCGCGACCTCCACCCAGACCTCGACTCGTGGGGGACCGTCTCCGCGATCAACGCGGGGCTCACGGAGCTCGGGCAGATCGTCTGCGAGACGCTCAAGGAGGGGTACATCGACTGGGAGGCCGACTTCGAGGCGCCAGACGACCTGCCGGACTTCGACGAGTAGCGGCCGCTTGTGGCCGGGAGGCGACTGCTCAGTGGCCCCAGCGGTTCCCGTCCGGGTCGTAGCGCGCGTCCATGATCCGGTCCCACTGCTCGTCGGAGAGGTGGAGGTCGGCCGCCGCGACGTTCTCGTCGAGCTGATCGACCGTCCGCGCGCCGACGATGGGGACGCAGGTAAACTCGTCCCAGCCGGAGAGCCACGCAAGCGCGACCTGCGCGGGCGTCGCGTCGCACTCGTCGGCCACATCGCGGACCGCGTCGAGCACCTTCCAGCCGCGCTCGGAGAGATAGAAGCGCTCGAACCGGTCGTCGAAGCTCGCCCGGGAGCCGTCGGGCGCGATCACCTGCTCGGGGTCGTCCAGGTCGGCGCGCTCGTACTTCCCGGTGAGGAACCCGCCCGCGAGCGGAGAGTACGGGCAGACCGCGAGGTGTTGGTCGATACAGACGTCGAGGTACTCCTTCACGTCCTCGTAGTAGCCCGCGTGGTGGAGTGGCTGGACCACGTCGAAGCCCGCGTACCCGTTGACGTGGCGATCCACTGCGCCTTCGTCAGTTGCCACGCCGCCATCGTCGACGCGCCGAGGTGGTGGACCTTTCCCTCGGCGACCAGCTCGTCGAGCGCGCGCATCGTCTCCTCGATGGGGGTGTCCTCGTCCCAGCGGTGGATGTAGTAGATATCGAGGTAGTCCGTGCCGAGCCGGTCGAGGGTCCCCTCGATCTGCGCGCGGATGTGTTTCCGGCCGAGCCCGGAGTCGTTGGGTCCGGGCTCGCCGCGCCCGTCGAATGGGAAGTACACCTTCGAGGCAATCACGTAGTCCTCGCGGTCCCGCTCCGCGAGCCACTCGCCGATGTACGTCTCGCTTTTCCCGTTCGGCGTCCCGTAGACGTTGGCCGTGTCGATGAAGTTGATCCCGCGGTCCGCGGCCGCGTCGAGGAGCTCGTGTGACTCCTCGCGACCCGTCTCCACGACGCCGTTCGTCTCGCGCCCGAACCGCCACGTGCCGAAGCAGAGCTCCGAGACGCTGAGCCCGGTGTTCCCGAGCCGTCGGTAGTCCATACCCGGTCCTCGCGGGGGAGGTGTGTAAAGCGTGGCGGCGCCGGCCGGCGACGCCGCGAATATCGGCCGAGGCGCCGACGCGAGCGCGGACGGCCCGGCCTGCGGCCGCGCCTACCCGAAGTTCTCGACCTTCGCGGCGTCCGCGTCGCCGCCCGCCGCCTCGATGGCGGCCTCCGCGTCGGCGACGAGGTCGGCGAACCCGTAGACGAACACGGTCCCGCCGTCGGCGCCGGTGAGGACGTCGGCGACGGCGTCGGTCAGGGGGGCATCGCCGTCGAGCAGCCTGACCGCGGCGCCGCGCTCGCGGAGGGCGTCGATCCGGTCGGCGTGGGCCACGTCGTCGTCGCGGTAGACGACGGCGGCCTCGGCGTCCTCGTCGAGCGCGCGCTCGGCGATGGCGACCGCGGGGCCGACCCCGGGGCCGCCCGCGATCACGACCGCGCGTGGCTCGCCGTCGTAGTGCTGGTCGCCGAAGGGGCCGGAGAGCGTCATCTCGGTGCCCGCCTCGGCGCCGGAGAGGAACGCCGAGAACTCGCCGCCCTCGTCGGGGTCGATACCGACCGTGACCTCGAACGTCTCGCCGACGCGGGGCGACGAGAGGGTGTAGAACCGCGCGACCGACTCGCCGTCGATCTCGGTGCCGAGCTTCACGAACTGTCCGGGTTCGGCCGCGAACCCCTCGGGGGCGCGGAAGCGGAGGGCGTACGTGTCGGAGCCGACCGGCTCTACCGACTCGACCGTCGCTGTCGTGTCCATACGTCGGATCGGCGGGGCAGACACAAACGCCTTCCCGTCGCCGTCGGTCCTGCCCATGTCGAAACCGGTTCGGACGGGAGGCCCAGATCCCCGCTGCGGTGACCGGCCCGCAGGGCCGACCGCCTCGGCGTGGGGACGACCCGACACATGGACGCCAGATGCGGGGATACCCGACGCCTTGGCCTACCTCGTCGTGAACAAGTCCGCCGCGCACGGGGCCGACGCAGTTCGTCAAACGTCGAAAACGGGTCCGACGCGAAGGGTCGATCGTGATGATTTTGGTGAACGAACGTCCAATTACATGCGTTATTACAAGGTATATAGGGCTCAAAGCTGACAATATTCGCGATATCGAAGACGTGCGTCCAGATACACCTCGGTGGCTCCTTCCAGAAGCCTTTTGATGAGTCCGCCGGAACCTTGCCCATAGCACATGGCTGCGGATTTCAACTGGGCTGTCGGCGGAGAGGCCGGCGACGGCATCGACTCGACGGGGAAGATCTTCGCACAGGCGCTTTCCCGCGCGGGTCGACACGTGTTCACGTCGAAGGACTTCGCATCTCGGATACGAGGCGGCTACACCGCCTACAAGGTGCGGACCTCCGTCGACAAGGTACAGAGCGTCGTTGACCGACTCGACGTGCTCATCGCGTTGACCCCCCGGACGATCGAGGAGAACCTCGACGAGCTCCACGAGGGGTCGGTGATCATCTACGACGGCGAACGGACGACGATGCAGGACGTCGAGATCCCCGAGGGGATGATCGGCCTCGACGTGCCGCTGAAGAGCCTGGCCGAGGAGGCCGGCGGCGCGATTATGCGGAACGTCGTCGCGCTCGGCGCGGCCTGCGAGGTGGCCGAGTTCCCCATCGAGAACCTCGACTCGGCGCTGGAGAAGCGGTTCAAGGAAAAGGGCCAGAAGCTCGTCGACAACAACAAGGAGGCGGCCCGCGCGGGCCAGTCGTACGTCGCCGACGAGTACGACCACGAGTTCGACTACTCGCTGGAGACCACCGACGAGGACTACGTCCTCCTCAACGGCGACGAAGCGATCGGCATGGGCGCCATCGCGGCCGGCTGCCGCTTCTACGCCGGCTACCCGATTACGCCCGCGACCGACGTGATGACGTACCTCACTGGCCGCATCGAGCGGTACGGCGGCCACGTCGTCCAGGCGGAAGACGAACTCTCCGCGATCAACATGGCGCTGGGCGCGGCCCGCGGCGGCGCCCGCGCGATGACCGCGACCTCCGGGCCGGGGATCGACCTGATGACCGAGACGTTCGGGCTCATCGCCACCTCGGAGACGCCGCTCGTCATCTGTAACGTGATGCGCTCGGGCCCCTCGACGGGGATGCCGACGAAACAGGAGCAGGGCGACCTGAACCAGATGTTGTACGGCGGCCACGGCGAGGTGCCGCGGTTCGTCCTCGCGCCGACCACCATCTCGGAGTGCTTCTGGAAGACCGTCGAGGCGTTCAACCTCGCCGAGAAGTACCAGCTCCCTGTCTACCTCACCGCCGACCTCTCGATGGCGGTCACCGAGCAGACGTTCTCCCCGGAGACGTTCGACATGGACGAGGTGGAGATCGACCGCGGCAAGATCGTCGACGAGACGGCGATCGACGACCACATGAGCGAGTCGGGCGGCTTCCAGCCCCACGAGATCACCGATGACGGGGTCTCGCCGCGGGCGTTCCCCGGTACGGCCGACGGCGCGCACATGTCCACCGGCCTCGAACACGACGAGCAGGGCCGCCGGACAGAGGACACGGAGATGCGCGTCGAGCAGGTCGACAAGCGCAACCGCAAGGTCGAGACCGCCCGTGAGCGCGAGGACTGGAGCCCGCGCGAGTTCGGTGACGAGGACGCGGACACCCTCGTCATCACGTGGGGGTCGAACGAGGGCGCGCTCGCCGAGGCAGTGGAGTTCCTCGACGAGGACGGACTGGACGTGCGGGTCCTCTCGGTCCCGTACATCTTCCCGCGGCCGGACCTCGCGGAGGACGTGGCGGCCGCCGAGACGACGGTCGTCGTCGAGTGTAACGAGCAGGGCCAGTTCGCGGACCTCGTCGAACACGACGTGCTCGAACGCGTCGACCGCGTGAACAAGTACAACGGCGTGCGGTTCAAGGCCGACGAACTCGCAGCGGAGATCAAGTCGACCCTCGAAGCGGGGGTGGAGGCGTAACCAATGAGCTCAGACATTCGATTCACCGATTTCAAGTCCGACAAGCAGCCGACGTGGTGCCCGGGGTGCGGCGACTTCGGGACGATGAACGGGATGATGAAGGCCCTCGCGGAGACGGGCAACGACCCCGACAACACCTTCGTCGTCGCCGGCATCGGCTGTTCCGGCAAGATCGGCACGTACATGCACAGCTACGCGCTCCACGGGGTTCACGGGCGCGCGCTCCCCGTCGGCACCGGCGTCAAGATGGCGCGGCCCGACATCGAGGTGATGGTGGCCGGCGGCGACGGCGACGGCTACTCCATCGGCGCGGGCCACTTCGTCCACGCCGTCCGGCGCAACGTCGACATGACGTACGTCGTGATGGACAACCGCATCTACGGGCTGACGAAGGGCCAAGCGTCGCCGACCTCCCGCGAGGACTTCGAGACGTCGACGAGCCCCGACGGGCCCAAACAGCCGCCGGTGAACCCCCACGCGCTGGCGCTCGCCTCCGGCGCGACGTTCATCGCGCAGTCGTTCTCCTCGGACGCGCTCCGCCACCAAGAGATCATCCAGGAGGCCATCGAGCACGACGGGTTCGGCTTCGTCAACGTCTACTCCCCCTGCGTCACCTTCAACGACGTCGACACGTACGACTACTTCCGCGACTCGCTGGTCGACCTGAAGGAGGCGGACCACGACCCGACCGACCGCGAGGCGGCGAAGGACGTGATCCTCGACAACGAGAAGGAACACCAGGGCGTCATCTACAAGGACGAGTCGTCGGTGCCGTACCACGAGCAGCACGGCGTCGACGAGGACATGTCGGTGCTTCCGGACGGCGCCCCCGAGGGCGCGACCGACCTCGTCCGCGAGTTCTACTGAACCGCGCCGCGGTCCCGGCGGGCGGACCCGATCCGACGCCCGTTTCGGGGGCCGGGTCTGCGTCCGACCGCCGGATGAGACCCCGGTAATTCCGACCTCTCTCGACGGCCAAAACCGGGCGAACGAGGGGGTTCGCGCGTATTTTCCGGTGGGTTTCAGCAAGCCTAATTAGGTGGGTCCGTAACCGTCGTGTATGGTTGACCGCTACGACGTCGCCATCGCCGGCGCCGGTCCGGCGGGCGCGCAGTGCGCCCGTGACCTGGCGACGCGCGACTACGACGTCGTCGTCTTAGAGACGGAGTCGGAAGACGAGTTCCCGCGACAGAGCAACAAGTCGACGGCGGGCACGTTCCCGTCGATGATGTCCTCTTTCGGAATCCCCGACGACGTCGTGATGTCGTACACCGACGACGTCGTGCTGGAGTCGCCCAACGAGTACTATGAGAGCTACCAGCCGGGCGCGGTGTTGGAGTTCGCGGAGTTCAAGCAGTTCCTCGTCGCCGACGGTCGCGACAACGGCGCGGAGTACCGCTTCGACGCGCGGGTCTCGCGGCCGATCCTCGACGACGACGGCGTCATCGAGGGGGTGCGGTACAACGGCGACGAAGCGGTGTACGCCGACATCGTGATCGACGCTACCGGTCCGGCCGCACCGATCGCCAGCGCGCTCGACGTGGTCGACCTCGAACGCGAGAACCAAGCCATCGGTATCGAGTACGAGATGGAGGGCGTCGAGATGAACCACCCGGACTACGCGGACCTCCGGCGGGCGATGATGCTCCGCTTGGACCACAACATCGCGCCCGGCGGCTACTCGTGGATCTTCGCGACCGGCGAGGACACCGCGAAGGTCGGCATCTGTTACATCCAGAACGACCGCCACCGCGAGTTCGCCGAGACGGGGAAGACCGTCGACGGGTACCTCGACGACTGGATCGACCGCGACCCGCGGTTCGCCGAGGCGGAACAGATCGACGAGACGGTCCACCGCGGCTCCGCGCACATTCAGCGCCCGGAGCAGATGTACACCGACCGGTTCCTCGCCGTCGGCGACACCGTGCCGAGCATCGACCCGCTGTGGGGAGAAGGGATCCACAAGGGCATGAAGTCGGCCCGCGCCGCCGCGGCGACCGTCGACCGCTGTCTCACCGACTCGGAGCGGCGCATCGACGCGGAGAGCCTCGCGGTGTACGAGACGCTCTGGCACCGAGACGTGGCGCCGCGCGCGGAGTCGCGACTGACGCTCACGGAGTTGCTGTACCTCGCACCCAACGAGCGGTACGACCGGTTGATGCGCGATCTCCAAGAGACGGACGACGACATCTTGGCGAAGGCGAACCGCGGCGAGAAGGCGGGGATGGCGCGGCTGCTTCACCTCGACGACGTCCCGCTGCTCGCGAAGTACGCCCGCGAGCGGTTCGGAATCTGAGGAGCCGGGCCGATCGGTCGCGGACGCACATATTCTGCGAGCGGGTGACGCGCCGCGACGTTTGAAGAGCCGTTCGGAGAAGGCGGGTGGGCGGCGGGCGCGACCGTTACCGTTCGTCGAGGGGAACGAACTCGCTGTCTTCCGGACCGGTGTACCGGGCGCGCGGACGGATGAGGCGGTTGTCCTCTTGATACTCGGCGACGTGCGCGATCCAGCCGCCGACGCGGCTCATCGCGAAGATGGGCGTGTACATGTCGACGGGGATGCCGAGCGAGTCGTAGACGGAGCCGGAGTAGAAGTCGACGTTCGGGGCGATCCCCTCCTCGACGAGCCCCTGTTCGGTGAGGTACTCCTCGATGGCGGTGGTGTAGTCCAGCCACTTGGTGTCGCCCGACGATTCGGCGAGGTCGCGGAGCTTCTCCTCGAGGATGTTCGCGCGGGGGTCTTTCACCTTGTAGACGCGGTGCCCGAAGCCGGGGACGCGCCGTCCGTCGTCTCGGGCGTCTTTCACCCACTGGACGGGGTCCTTCGAGGAGGCGTCCACCTCGTGGAGCACCTCCATCACGTCTTGGTTCGCGCCGCCGTGGAGCGGACCGGAGAGCGCGCCGATACCCCCGGTGACGCCGGAGTAAACGTCCGCCATCGTCGACCCGATCACCATCGCGGTGAACGTGGAGGCGTTGAGCCCGTGGTCGGCGTGGAGCGTGAGCGCCATGTCGAACGTCTCCTCGCTCACGTCGTCCGGCTCGGTCCCGGTCAGCATGTAGAGGAAGTTCCCGGCGTGCGAGAGGTCCGGGTCGGGGGCGACCGGCTCCTCGCCCTGACGGACGCGCTCGAACGCGGCGAGGACCGTCGGGATCTTCGCCGTGATCCGTCGTCCCTGACGAAGCGTGGCCTCACCGGCGTCGGCCTCGTCGTCCGGGTCGTACGCCGACAGCATCGACGTCGCGGTCCGGAGCGCGGCCATCGGACGCTCGCCGGCGTCCGCGAGCGCGCGGACCGTCTCGATGACGTCGTCGTCAACCTCGCGCTCCGCCGCGAGGTCGGCGGCGAACGCGTCGAGCTCCGCGGCGGTGGGGAGCGAGCCGTGCCACAGGAGGTACAGCACCTCCTCGTAGCTCGCGCCCCGCGCCAGGTCTTCGATGTCGTACCCGCGATACACGAGCTTCCCGACCTCGCCGTCGACGTAGCTCAGATCTGACTCCGCGACGAGGACGCCCTCGAGCCCGCGTTTTAACTCATCAGCCATACCCCGAGTTATCTAGGCCGTCAAAAAAGCGTTATCTTTCAGGAGGGATACGTTACGACAATCGTGGTATGTGGCCGCGTCGAACGACGACGTGACAGCGAGCGAAAACGTCTGGCGTGGATGCGATCGCCAGCCAGCGGGGCGATCGGACGGCCGTCGGGCGGCTACGTCCGACCCGAACGGCCGGTTGCGGGATTCACCGCGCCGGGACGACCGTCACGGTCCGGTTCCGGTCGATCGCGTCCTCCAGTTCCTCGGCGATGGCCGAGCCGCGCGAGACCTGAACCTCACCGCCGCGCCCGACCGTGGCGGTGAAGAGGTACTCGCCGTCCGCGCGCACTTCGACCGTCTCGCCGACCTCGTCGTCGACGTCGATGACGACGTGACGCGAGGTGATCTCCGGCGCGACCACCGTCCCGCGCTCGGCGCCGACCTGCCCGTCGCCGTGCCCGTTCTCGGGGCCGCCGGCGGGACCGCCGCCGGACCCGCCGGGCTTCTCGTCGTGCGTGCGGACGTCGATGTCGATCCCGAGGCGGTTCTCGATGTCGGCGATGCGGCCGCCGCCCTTCCCGATCACCGTGCCGATGTCGCCCTCGGTGACGTAGACGACCGCCTCGTCGTCGCCGTTCAGCTCCACCTCGACGTGGCCGTGCGCGACCGAGCGGATCTCGCGTTCGATCTCCTTTTTCGCGATGCGGCCGACGCCCGTCTCGCTCCCCGCCTCGCCGCCGTCCTCGTCGAGCGGGACGGTGACGACCTGCCGGTTGAACGTGTATATCTCGTACTCCGGCCGACCGGTCTCGAAGTTCGACACCTGAATGACCGGACGGGCGAGGTCCTCGGCGGTGAGCCCCGCCGGCACCTTCACTTCCGTCGTCACGTCGTAGACCGTGTGGACCTCGCCGGCCTCGATGTAGACGACGGTGTCGACGATCTGCGGGATCATCCCGAGTTCGACGCGGCCGACGAGCCGCTGGAGCGCGTCGATGGCGCGGGAGGCGTGGACGACGCCAACCATGCCGACGCCAGCCATACGCATGTCGGAGAACGCCTCGAAGTCGTTCGTCTTCCGGACCTCGTCGTAGATGGTGTAGTCCGGCCGGACGAGGAGGAGAGAGTCGGCGGTGTTCTCCATCTCGCCGCCGAGCGCGCCGTACTGCGTGATCTCGGGACCGACTTGGAGGTCTCGGGGCTTCTCCATCGTCTTCACCGCGTAGTCGCTGTCGTTCAGGAACTCCGCGACCGCCTGCGCGAACGTCGACTTCCCGGCGCCGGGCGAGCCCGAGATGAGGACGCCGCGTTTCCGCTCCGCGAACCGGTCGCGGAGCTCGTCGGCGAACTCGTAGTCGTCGAGGTCCGTCTTCGCGATGGGGCGGACGGCGGTGATCTCGACGCCGTCGGCGAACGGCGGGCGCGCCACCGCGATCCGGTAGTTGCGGAACTGGACGATGTCCATCCCGTCGTCAGAGAGCTCGATGAACCCCTCGCTCGACTGGCGGGCCAGGTCGACGATCGAGTTCGCCCACTCGCGCAGCTGCGCCTCGTCGGTGGGGTCGTCCGCGATCTCGACGTAGCGCATCTCGCCGAGCGCCCCGCGTTTCGCCTTCGGGACGGTCCCCGTCTTGAGGTGGACTGACATCGTCTCGTCGGTGAAAAAGTCCTGTATCGGCAGCTCGTCGACGACGCCGCGGGCGACGGGCTCGACGTACTCGACATCGAGCCCCTTCGCGCGGGCCACCTCGGCCTGAACCACGTCGCTGGAGAGGAGCGTCGCGTCGTGGTCGGCGGCGAGGTCGCGGATCAGCGCGTCCACGTCGCCCTCGTGTGCGTTCGAGCGGGCGTCGCCGCTCGCGCGCTCGCCGACGTACCGCAGCTCGATCGTCCCGTCGTCGGCGTAGTCCGCGAGCCGCTTGAGTTCGCTGAGCCCGTCCCAGCCGGATTCGAGCCCGTCGTTCGCCTGCGACTCCAACTCGCCGACGACCGCCTCCGGGACGAACACGGTGACCGACTCGTAGGTCCCGTCCGCGACGCGTTCGGACACGCGGCCGTCGACGACCGCGCTCGTGTCCGGTACTACGTTCATACCCGAGTTCGGGACGGGAACCGTATAAGGGTGTTCGACCGGGGGCCGCGGGCGGACGGCGTGGAATCGCGCCGGTCAGTCGTCGCATCGGTCGTGCCGGTCGAGCGGCGCGGCGGTCGCGCCTCCGTCGAACCGGTCGACCCGCTCAGTCGTCCGCGGCCGCCCGCTCCGCCCGCTCGGCTGCCAACCGCTCGGCGTAACCGGTGAAGTTCTCGAACAGTTGCTTCGCCTCGCAGGCGGCGTCGTAGGCGTCGGGCGTGATCGACTCGAGGACGCCGTCCACGCGGGCGTCACCGATCTGATCCCGCTTACCGTCGGTCACGTCGCGGGCCGTGTCGATGTCGTACTCCGGGTGGAACTGGACCCCCCAGCAGTGGCCGTCGCGGAACGCGTGGACGCCGCGGTCGTTCTCCGCGAGCAGCGTCGCTGACGGCGGGAGTTCGACGACTGCGTCGCCGTGGGTGGTGAAGGCGGTGAACGTCTCGTCGATCCCCTCGAACAGCGGGTCGTCGCGAGGTCGGCGGATCTCGTTGTAGCCGATCTCGAACCCGTCCATGCCCGCGACGCGGCCGCCGAGCGCCTCCGCGAGCACCTGGTGACCGTAACAGACGCCGAGGACGGGGACGCCCGCGTCGGCGGCCTCGGCGACGTAGTCGACGAGCGGCGGGATCCACGCCTCGTCCGAGTAGACCGACGAGCGCGACCCGGTCACCACGACGCCGTCGAACTCGGTGTGATCGGGGAGGTCTCCCGCGACGGCGTCGAACTCGACGAGGTCGGCGTCGAGCTCTCTGCGGAAGTTCCGCCGGGTGTTCGCACCGTCGTGGGCGGCGTTCAGCAGGGCGAACCGGAGGCGAGTCATCAGGTGAAGGGTTCGGCGAGAGTCACAAAACGGTTGCGACGCCGGACGCCCCGGTCGACGACGCGGACGCGGGCGTCGCGCGGCCCCGAACGCCGCGCCTACTCGAACCGGCCGGCGGCGTGTTCGGCGAGCCAGCCGACGAGGAGGTCGTTGACCGCGGCCGACGCCTCGACCCCGACGAGGTGGCGCGCCCCGTCGATCCCGGGGAACTCCCCGCGGGGGAGCCCCTCCGCGAGCGTCTCCCCGGCCGTGGCCGGACAGACCGTGTCGTCGGTGCCGTGGACGACGAGCGCGGGCGTGGTGATCTCGTGGAGGCGACCGGCGAGGTCGAACCCCTCGATCGCGGCGCGGTGCGCCTCGTACGTCTCGCGGTCGGCGTCCTCCGCGAGGCGCCACTCCGCGATCCGCGAGAGCGCGTCGGGGTGGGCCTCACGGAAGTCGAGCGAGAGGAGTCCGTTCAGCGACCCCTCGACCGCGGCCGGATCGGCCGGGGGGGCCCAGACGCCGTCGGGGTTGTAGGCGTCCCCCGCGGGCGGCGTCCCGACGAGCGCGACGCTCGCCGGCCGAGAGGAACTCGCCGCGGCCGTCAGCGCGACCATCCCGCCGAGCCCGTAGCCGACGAGGTGAGCGTTTCGGATCCCCTCGGCGGCACACACCGCGTCCACGTCGGCCGCGAGCTCCCCGACCGCGTACGGGCCGGGCGGGGCGTCGGACCGCCCGACACCGCGCGTCTCCGGGGTGATCACGGTGTGTGGACCGGCGAGCGCCGCGTGCTGCCAGCCGAACTGCCAGGCGCCGAGCCCGACGTCGCCGCAGAACACCACCGCCTCGTCGCCGTCGCCGATGTCGGGGGCGTCCACCTCGTACCGGATCTCGTTCCCGGCGTTGGTCGCATGCGGCATAGTGGCGAACTGGGCGCGTTCAGGCCTCCTGAAGGCTTCGGAGGACGTCCGGCGCCGCGTCGAGGGCGTCGTCTAAGGCGTCCGCGTCCGGGCCGCCGCCCTGCGCGAAGTCCGGCGGCCCGCCGCCGCCGCCGCCGACGCGCCCGGCGAGCTCCGAGACGACCTGCCCCGCGTTCACGTCGACGCAATCGGGGACGCCGACGACGAAGCTCGCGGAGCCGTCCGCGCCGCTGCCGATCACCGCGACTTTCCCGTCGTCGACGTGGGCGTTCGCGGTCGCGCGCAGTTCGTCGGCGTCGCCGTCGAGCCGCTGGATCACCGCTGTCGTCCCGGCGACCTCGACCGCCTCGGCGTCGGCGCCGCCGGCGGCCCGCGCGGCCGCGAGCTCCTCTTTGAGCGACTCGATCTCCTTGCCGCGGGCCTTCCACTCCTCGAAGAAGCGCTCGGCGGTGTCCGGCACGTCGAGCGGGTCCACGTCCAGGACCTCGGCCGCGTCGTACAGCGCGTCCTCGGTGCGCTGGGTCGCCTCCACCGCCGCGGCCCCGGCCGCGAAGACGATGCGCTCGACGCCGTCCTGTACCGGCTCCGTCTTTAGCACTTTCACGGCGCCGATCTCGCCGGTGCGGGCGACGTGCGTGCCGGCGCAGGCCTGGACGTCGGCGTCGCCGACGTGGATCAGCCGGACGTTCGTTCCCGGCGGGACGCCGCCCTGGTACAGGTCGAAGCCGTGCTCGGCCTCCGCCTCGTTGCGGTCAGGCCACTCCTGGCGGACGGGGACGTCGTCGCGGACCAACTCGTTCGCGACGCGCTCGATCGCCTTCACGTCCCCGCGGTCGATGCGCTCGAAGTGGCGCACGTCGAGCCGCGCCGAGTCGGTTCCCTTCTGGGCGCCAGCCTGCCGGACGTGGTCGCCGAGCACCTCGCGGGCGGCGTGACCGATCAGGTGCGTCGCGGTGTGGTGCGCGCGCAGTCGGTCGCGGCGGTCGCCGTCCACCTGCCCCGTGACGAACTCGCCTTTGCCGGGGTCCGCGTCCGTGCGGTGGAGCACGACCCCGTCGACCTCCTGAACGTCGTCGACGTCGACGGTGGTCTCTCCGACCGTGAGGTGGCCGCGGTCGGCCGGCTGACCGCCGCCCTCGGGGTAGAACATCGTCTGGTCCAGCACCACGTCGTACCCGCCCTCGGCCTCCAGCACGTCGAGGACGACGGCCTCGAACTCCGTGCGTCCCTGGTCGTCGTAGAACAGCTTCTCGGTCTCGGGGAGGTCGGCGAGCCGCTCGTCGCGCTCGTCGCTCTCTCCCGCGGCGTCGCCCTCCTCGTGTCGGTCGGCGACGAGCGCGTAGAAGTCGTCGGGCACGTCGACGGTCGCGCCGCGCTCGTCGGCGATGTCGGCGACCATGTCGGGCTGGATCCCGTGGGAGTCGTACAGCTCCAGTAGCTCCCCCGTCGGGATCGGCTCACCGGTGCCGGCGTACTCGTCGGCGAGCTGTTCGACCTTGCGGGCGCCGCGCTCCAGCGTCCGCTCGTACTTCCGCTCCTCGCTGCGGACGATCTCGCGGATCGTGTCGCGGTTCTCGTAGCCGAGCCGCTCGGCCTGCATGTCGACCAGCTCGTCGAGCGGCGCGTCGACGCCGACCTCGTCGACGAGGCGCTTCATCCGGCGGAGCACCATCCGGGCAAGGTAGCCCGTGCCGACGTTCGACGGGACGATCTCGTCGCCGAACATGTACGCGAGCGTCCGCGAGTGGTCGGCGATCGCGTAGATCGCTTCGAGCGGTTCCACCAGCTCGCGCAGTCGGTCGACGTCCACGTCGAGCCGGTCTGCGATCTCGCCGCGGGCGGCCTCCATGTCGTCGACGTCGTCGATGTCGAGCCGGCCGGAGAGCTTGGCGGCGCGGTGGACGATCTCGCGTTCGGCCTCGGTGTGCTCGACACCGGCGTTGTCTTTCAGGAAGTCGATCGCGTCGGGGTAGACGGCCTCGTACACGGTCGCGGTCCCCTGGCTCATCCACGTCCACCGCTCTAACCCGTACCCGGTGTCGACGATGTACGTGTCCATGAACGAGTACGAGTTCCCGTCTTTCATCTCGTAGTCGCCGTCGGGGTCCCGCTCCATACACATGAAGACGAGCGTCGCCAGCTCGGCGCCCTTGTAGATGACCTCGATGGCGGGGCCGGCGTTACCGCCGCCGACCCACGGGTCCTCGATGTAAGTGATCTCTTCGAGGTCGGCGCCGAGACTCTCGAACAGCTCGTCGCAGTACCGGACCGTCTCGTCTTTCCAGTACACCTCGCCGTGGTAGGCGTACTCGTCCTCGTCGACCTCCTCGCGCGTGTTGAACGCGTGGTGGGCCATCATCTCGAACGCCATCGTGTGCCGGCCTGTCTTGCCGACGTTGTCGATGTCCTGCATCCGGATACAGGGCTGCGAGATGGTCAGCGGGTTCGCCGGCGGGGGCGTCTGTCCCGAGGTGACGAGCGGCTGGAAGTCGTAGATCGACGCCTGCGTCAGGAGCACGTCGTCGCGCCAGCGGTTCGCGGCGACCGGGTACGGGTCGATCCGCTCGTGGCCGTTGTCTTCGAAGAAGGAGAGGAACGCCTCGCGCATCTCCGACAGCGAGTGCGCCTCCGGGAAGCCCGGGTCGTCGATGAAGCTGTAGTCCTCGCAGGGCGGCTCGCCGCACAGGTCGCGGTCGCCGTCGCGGGTCCAGAAGTGCGCGCCACAGGAGGGACACTCCTTGCGCTCGAACCCCTCCTCCTCGAAGTAGTCGAGACGGTACTCCGCTTCGAGATCGCTCATTACACGAACGTGGCCCGTGTTGCTCCAAAAGGGTTCCGGGGTCGCTCGTCGCCGGCGAGGAGGGCGGAGCGCGGGACGGCCGGAACCGCCCGACTGCGGAGATCGGTACGAAGTTTTATGATCTCGGCGCGTACTAATTCGTACAATTGTGACTCCTGCGTTGGGTGAGCGCGCGTCCGTTCTCGTGCTCGCAGACGACCCCCGACTCACCGACGAGGTCGAGTCGGGGGCCGACCCAGAGAACCGCGGCGACGACGGACCGGTCGCGGTCGAGACCCACGCGACAGCTCCCGCCGACGTCGACGAGGAGCGCCTCGCGGACGTCGACGTGGCGGCCGTCACCGACGAGGCGGGGCTCGACCGGGTCCGCTCGGCCGAGGCCGTCGAGTACGTGATCGCGTACGTCGACGATCCGACGGGCCGGACCGCGACGGATCCGCTCGTCGACGCGGTCGCCGGAACGCCCGAGGCGCTCTCGGAGACGGTCTCGTGGCTGCTCGCCCGGGATCAACGGTCGACCGTCCGGGCGAAGCCGACCCGGACCCCGTCGCGAATCGAACAGCTCAACGCCGGGATGGCGGAGCTCGCCGCCGTCAGGTCGGTCGACGAGGCGTACCGGGCGGCCATCGCCGTCACCGAGCAGGTGTTTCCGGAGTATCACGCCGTCGTCGCCGTTCGGGACGGCGAGTGGGTCGAGCCCGTGGTCGCCTCCAGCGGGACGCCCGTCGAGGACTGTAACCGGGTCCGCGTCGGCGCCGGCGTGGCCGGCAGGACCGTCCAGACGGGCGACGCGTCGATCGCCCCGAACCCGAACCCAGAGGGCCAGTTCGGTACGCTGCTCACCGTTCCCGTGGGCGACGACGTCGTCTTCCAGCTCGCCGCCGACGGAGTCGACGACGGCGACGCGTTCGACGACGCCGACCGCCGGCTGGCGGAGCTGCTCGCCTCCCACCTCGAAGAGACGCTCGACCGGATCGGGGTCACGGAGGCGCTCCGGACCGAACGCGACAGGCTGCTCGCGCTGTTCACGAACGTACCGGACCCCGCCGTCGCCTACGACTACGTCGACGGCGAGCCGATCGCCCGACAGGTGAACGACGCGTTCGAGGCGACGTTCGGCTACGAGGCCGAGACCGTGCTCGGCGAGTCCATCGACGAGTACATAGTCCCCCCCGACGCCGAGTCGGAGGCCGACGACCTCAACGAGCGCTTACAGTGCGGCGAGAACGTCCGCCGGGAGGTGACCCGGACCACCGCGGAGGGGCCGCGTCACTTCATCCTCCACGTCATTCCGATCCACCTCGACGCCGCCAACGCGGCCGGATACGCCATCTACATCGACGTCACCGACCGACGGGAGCGCGAGGAGACTCTCCGGCGGCAGAACGAGCGACTCGACGAGTTCGCGTCCATCGTCTCGCACGACCTCCGGAATCCGCTGTCGGTCGCGGAGGGGTACGTCGACCTCGCCCGCGAGACGGACGACACGGCGCCCCTAGAGAAGGCCGCGGACGCGCTCGGGCGGATGGACGAACTCGTCGCGGACCTCCTGTCGCTGGCCCGGGAGGGACGCTCGGTGGGAGAGACCGAGTCCGTCTCGGTGGTGGACGTCGCGCGCGAGGCGTGGGAGTGCGTCGACATGGCGAACGCGACCCTCGACGTCGAGACGGACGCGACGCTGGACGCGAACCGGACGCGGCTCTGCGAGCTGCTTGAGAACGTCTACCGGAACAGCGCGGACCACGGCCGCGACTCCCCCGACGAGCCGCTCTCGGTCCGCGTCGGAGCGCTGACGCGTCGCGACGACGGGACCGCGGCCGACGGCTTCTACGTCGAAGACGACGGGAGCGGGCTCCCGGACGACGCCGACAATGTGTTCGAGAGCGGGTTCACGACCGACGAGTCGGGGACGGGACTGGGACTCGCCATCAGCGAGCGCATCGCCGAGGCCCACGGCTGGAGCGCGCACGCGCTCGCCGCCGAGGACGGCGGGGCGCGCTTCGAGTTCCGGGTCCCCTGAACGCGCCCGGCGGCGGTCCGAAACGACCTTACGCCGCGCGCGAAGGTATCCGGTATGGTCGAGAACGTCGTCTACCCCGCATACTTCGACGCCGAGCTGTCGCGGTCCGAGGGGCGCCGCGTCCCGACGGATCTGGCGGTCGAAGCGCCGACCGTCGACGAGATAGCGAAAGCCGTCCAGCAGGTGGGCTACGACGCGGTCGTCGAGCGCGACGCGACGTATTCCCGGGAGTTCGAGCCACGGGGCTCCGTCGTCGTCAAAGGCACCGAAGACACCGCGAAAAACGACCTCGTTCAGGCGATCGCCGCGTACCTCGGCGTGCTCCGGGAGTAACCGTGCGGCGCGTCGGCACCGTCGTCCGCACGGCCGGCGGACTCGCGATCGCCCGCGGCGACGCCGGCGACGATCCGCCCCGGATCGGCGCGAGCATCGTCGACGAGTCGCTCTCGACGGTCGGCCGCGTCGTCGACGTGTTCGGTCCTATTGACCGCCCCTACGTGGCGATCACGCCCGGCGACGGCGTCGGACTCGCCGACCTCCTCGGCGAAAAGTTGTACGCGCGGTAGCTACGCGTCGCCCGGCTCGGGTGTCGTTCGTCCCTCCGCCGCCTCCTCGTCGACCGCCACGTCGAAGTCCGCGAGCGTCTTGTCCGTGCGAGCGAGGCGCTCGGCGACGAGCAGCTTCTCCCGCCGCTCCAGTCGGTCCCAGTCGAACTCCGGCGGCGGCGACGCCTCCAGCGACTCGAACCGCTCGATCACCGCCTCGTTCGCGAACCGCTCGAACGAGCCGCAGTCCAGACAGGTCCGGGACAAGTGCGACGTGTCGAAGGTGCGCGTGACGGTGGCGTCGAGGCAGTTCAGACACCGGTAGGTGTGGCTCCGGGACACGAACACAGTAACGGGGCGAACGAATGAGTATCTGTGGTCGGCGGTGCGGCGTTCGGCGACCGAAACCGCCCTCCGGGGCGCGGTGAGTGGTGACGCGGAGAACAGCGGAAACAGAAATCGACCGGCGGAACGGACCGCTCAGCGCTGCGGAGCCGCCGGTCAGAACAGCGCGGAGGCCGCCGCTTCGGCCGTCTCGATGACGGGCCCGAAGCCGGGCAGGAGCAGCACCGTCGCGACCGCCGCGAAGATGACCGCGGCGTACAGCGCCGTCGGCCGCACGTCGATCGCGTCGAGCGCGCTCGGCGACGCGGGGTCGTCCAGGAACAGCGCCTTCACGACCCGGCTGTAGTAGTACAGCGACACGACGCTGTTTATCGCGCCGAGCCCGGCGAGCCACAGGAAGCCGTTGTCGATGGCCGCCTGAAACAGGAAGTACTTCGAGAAGAACCCGGCGAACGGCGGGAGCCCCGCCAGCGAAAACATGAACACGGCCATCGCGACGGAGGCGACCGGCGCGCGCCGCCAGAGCCCCGCGTAGTCCGCGAAGGTGCGGCCGACGCCCCACCGCTCCGCCATCGCGACGAAGAGGAACGCGCCGGTGTTCATGAATCCGTAGACGAGCAGGTGCGCCATCGCGGCGCCCATGACGGTGCCGTTGGCGGGCCCGTCGACCGTGAGCGCGGCGACGCCGATGAGCGCGTATCCGGCGTGCCCAATCGAGGAGTAGGCCAACATCCGCTTGACCTCCTCCTGGACCGCGGCCGCGAAGTTACCGAGCGTCATCGTGACGGCCGCTAGGATCGCGAACGCGAGCATCCAGTCGACGTTCGCCGACGCCGCCATCTCCAGCGGGAACGCCTCGGTGAACACGCGGAACGCGACGACGAACCCGGCGGCCTTCGAGGCCGACGAGAGGAACGCGCTCACCGGCGCGGGCGCGCCCTCGTACGCCTCCGGCGCCCAGAAGTGGAACGGGACGGAGGCCGTCTTGAACGCGACGCCGCCGATCATCATCACGACGCCGACGCCGAGGACGCCGGTGAGCCCGTCGATCGACGCCGACGCGATGTTGGCGAGGATCAGCGAGCCCGTCGCGGCGTACACGAGCGAGATGCCGAACAGGAAGATAGCCGACGAGAGCGCGCCGACGAGGAAGTACTTCAGCCCCGCCTCGACGCTCCCGCGGTTCTGCTTGAGGTACGCGACGAGCACGTACGAGGGCAGCGACACCATCTCCAAGGCGACGAACACGACCGCGAGCGAGTTCGCGACCGCCAGCAGCGCCATCCCGGTCGCGGCGAACGTCACCAGCGAGTAGAACGCCGCCGGGTTGACGTGGTCGTGGAAGTAGTCGTGGGCCGCGACGAGCACCAGCGCGGTCACCGACGCGAAGATGGCGGTGAAGAACAGCGACAGCGTGTCCACCTTCACCGCGTCCGCGAACAGCAACACCGCGCCGCCGTCCGGGCTCACACCCCCGCTGGCGGTGAGCCAGACGCTCGCCGCGAGCGCGGCGAGGGACCCGATCGCGCCGACGACCGCCATCGACGTGTTCGACCGCGCGTCCGGCCGGACCGTGTCGACCAAGAGCAGCGCAAGTCCGGTGACGGCAAGCAGGAACGCCGGCAGCAGCGCCGTCACGCCGGGCAGGCCGTTAACCATTGATCGTCACCCCCTCTACCACGGGTAGGGCAGCGTCGCGGATCATCTCGAAGAAGATGTCGGGCGCAACGCCGAGCACGATGATCGCCACCAGCAGCACCGCGAGCGGGGCGACGTCGTGGAACGCCGCGGGCCCGACCTCGTAGTCGGTCTCGAGTTCGAACGGACCGAACAGCGTACTCTGCATCGCCGACAGCAGGTAGCCGGCGACGATGACGATACCGAACATCGCGAGCGCCGTGAACACCGGCGCGTACGGGAGCGACGGGGCGGACAGCGAGCCGACGAAGATGAAGAACTCGCCCGCGAAGCCGGCCATCAGCGGGAGCCCCATGTAGCCGAACGCGCCGGCGACGAGGATCCCGACGGTGACCGGCATCCGGTCGGCCATGCCGCCCATGTCGCCGATCATCCGCGTGTGGGTCGTGTTGTAGATGACGCCGACCGCCATGAACATCAGTCCCGAGATGAGGCCGTGCGCGACCATCTGGAACGTCGCGCCGCCGACCCCGTACTCGGTGAACACGATGAGCCCGAGGATGACGTACCCCATCGACGAGACCGACGAGTACGCGACGATGCGCTTGAGGTCCTTCTGTGCGAGCGCCAGCATCGCGCCGTAGATGACGCTGATGACGGCGATCGCCGCGATCGGGACCGCGAGCATCGACGCCTGGTCGGGCAGCATCGTGAAGTTGAACCGGAGCAGCGCGTACGTCCCCATCTTCAGGAGGACGCCCGCAAGCAGCACCGACGCGGGGGTCGGCGCCTGAACGTGCGCGTCCGGCAGCCACGTGTGGAACGGCACGATCGGGACCTTCACCGCGAACCCGAGGAACATCGCGAGGAACGCGAACAGGGCGAGGCGGTCCGGCGCGATGCCGAACCACGTGCCCAAGTCACCCGCGGCGATCGCCTGCGCGATCTCGGGTAAGGCGAACGACGACACCGAGTCGCCGAGCGCGAACACGAGGCTCATGAAGCCGATGAACATCAGTAGCGACGCCGCGTTCGTGTACACGAAGAACTTGATCGCGGCGTACTTGCGGCGCGGACCGCCCCAGATCCCGATGAGGAAGTACATCGGGACCAGCACGGCCTCCCAGAAGACGAACCACAGGAAGAAGTCGAGCGCGGCGAACACGCCCAGCAGGTTCGCCTCCATGAACAGCATGAGCCCGTAGAACTGGCTCTGCCGCGAGTCAACGGGCGTCCACGCGCTGACGATCGCCAGCGGGACGAGGAACGTCGTGAGCACGAACAGCGGGAGGCTGATCCCGTCGAGGCCGACGAACCACGAGACGCTGCGGCCGCCGACTTCGAGCCACTCGATCTGCGTCGCGTACGCTATCTCTCCGCCCAGCAGGGCGTTGCCGCCGGCCTCGAAGCCGGACCACAGGTAGAGGCTGCCGACGAACGGGATCAGGCTGATCGCGAACGACAAGCGGCCGGCCCACTCGTCGGGCGCGAGGAACACGGTCAGCGCGCCGACGAAGGCGGCCGCCATGAGCGCTTCGAGTATCACAGGAACCACCCCCCGGTCGCGCCGAGGACGAGCAACAGCGCGACGAGTCCGAAGGTGAGCAGGGCGGCGTACTGCGAGACGATCCCCGACTGGAGCTGACGGATCCGACCGCCGCCGGTGAGGCTCACCGAGGAGACGCCATTCACGACGCCGTCGATGATTCCCTGATCGAAGACGTTCGCGCCGCCCGCGATGTCTTCCGTGCGATACGCGAGCCAGACCTGCAGTTCGTCGAGGTAGTAGTTGTTGTACAGCACGTCTTTGATGCCGCCGAGCTTGGCGGTGTGTTCCGCGGGCGACGGCACGTTGTAGAGCCGCCAGGCGAGTCCGAGTCCGAGCAGCGCTAAGCCGAGCGAGACGGCCGCGCCGACGAGGACGGTCCCGGTCTCACCGCCGACGAGGTAGCCGCTGCTGTAGGGACCCAAGTCGGCGTAGTGGTGCGAGGAGAGGCCCTCGATGCCGCCCCAGTGGTTGTCGAGCCACAGGTGAAGCAGGTCGATCCCTTCGATGCCGAGGACCTTCTGGACCGGCACCATGTTGATGAACCCGGTGACGACCGCGAGCGAGCCGAGGACCGTCAGCGGCCCCTTCACGTTCCAGCGGACCGGGACGGGGTCGCGTGCGGTGTCGCTGCGGGGCTCGCCGTGGAAGGTCAGGAACACCATCCGGAAGGTGTAGAACGCGGTGACCGGCACCGCGAGCAGCCCCATCAGGTAGCCGCCGAGCAGCAGCGGGTCGTTGAGGCCGTGGACGAGCGCCTCGTAGAGGATTTCGTCTTTCGACCAGAAGCCAGCGAACGGGAAGATGCCCGCGAGCGCCAGCGACCCGGCGAGGAAGGTGTAGTAGGTGACGGGCAGCTTCGACTTCAGCCCGCCCATGTCCCACATGTCTTCGTTGTGGTGCATCGCGATGATGACCGACCCGGCGCCGAGGAACAGCAGCGCCTTGAAGAACGCGTGGGTGGTCAGATGGAAGACCGCGGCCACGTACCCGCCCGCGCCGAGCGCGAGCATCATGTACCCGTACTGGGAGATGGTGGAGTACGCGAGCACCTGCTTCAGCTCGTTTTTTACGAGCCCCATCGTCGCAGCGAACAGCGCCGTGAAGCCGCCGATGAAGGCGATGACCGCCATCGTCGTCGGCGTCAGCACGTAGAACCCGTACATCCGCGCGACGAGGTAGACGCCGGCCGCAACCATCGTCGCGGCGTGGATCAGCGCCGAGACGGGCGTCGGGCCCTCCATCGCGTCGGGGAGCCACGTGTGAAGCGGGAACTGCGCGGACTTCCCGACGACGCCGCCCAAGACGAGCAGGCCGACGACGGTCAGCCACGTCCCGAGTTCGACGCCGCCGGGCGTCCACGCGACCGAGCCGGAGCCGTTGAGCGCCGCGTCGGCGAGCGCCGGGAACGACTCCGGACCGGCGAACTGCGCCGTGCCGAAGGTGGCGAACACCGCGACGACGCCGACGAGGAAGAAGTAGTCGCCGAAGCGGGTGACGAGAAACGCCTTCTTCGCCGCCGACGGCGGGCCCGGCTCCCGGAAGTTGAAGCCGATGAGCAGGTACGAGCAGAGCCCGACCAGCTCGAAGAACATGAACGCCATCAGGAGGTTGTCGGCGACGACGAACCCGAGCATCGAGGCCGTGAACAGACCGAGGCCGGCGTAGTAGCGCGGCAGGCCGGTCTCGCCCTCGTCGTTCATGTAGCCGAGCGAGAACACGTGGACGAGAAGCGCCACGAGCGTCACGATGACGAGCATGAGCGCCGACAGCGGGTCGATCAGGACGCCGAAGGAGAGCTCGATGTCCGTCGGGCCGATGCCGGCACCGCCCTCGCTCGCCCAGTAGTACAGCGTCTCGTTGTACGCCCGTCCGCCCGCGACGGTCGCCGCGACCCAGATCGACAGCAGGAACGAGCCCGCGGTCGCGGCGATACCGCCGAACGCACCGCCCTTCGGGAGGTACCTGCCCGCGCCGAGCGCGACCAGGAACGAGAAGAACGGGAGGAGCACGATCGCCGGGACGTATGCGAATGCGTTCACCATCTTACCACCTCATCTCCGCGGGAACAGTCACGTCTGTCGTGCCGAAGTTACGGTATAACACGAGTATGATGCCGATGCCGATGGCGACCTCGGCGGCGGCGAGCGCGATGACGAACAGCGCGAACACCTGCCCCGTGAGGTCGCCGTAGTAGAGCGCGAACGCGACGAAGTTGATGTTGGCCGCGTTCATCATGAGCTCGACGCTCATGAGGAAGTACAGCGCGTTCCGGCGCGTCAGCACGCCGAACAGACCGACGCAGAAGACGGCCGCCGCCAGCAGCAGGTACCACGACGGCGGAATGGAGGACGCGACGGCGGTCACTGCCGGTCACCTCCGTCGCGTCCGCCGTCCGTGAACGCCTGTCCGACCGCCGAGATGACCGACCCGTCCTCCTCGCGTTTCGCGAGGTAGACGGCGCCGTCGACCGCGACGTCGAGCGCGACCGCGGCGATCAGGAAGGCCGCGAGGAACCCCTCCGCGGGGATGGTCGCGATGTCGTACGCGCCGAGGTTGAACAGGGCGTACCCGAGGTTGTGGACGATCGAAGCGTCAGCCGGGAAGCCCACCTCCTCGAAGCCGAACGTCGCCGCGTTGATCGTCGCGGCCAGCACGGCGAACAGGGCGCCCACGGCGACCGCGGGGGCGATCCGCGACCCGCGGCTCTCGTCGTTGCTCACGCGCTACTCACCTCCGTTTCAGAATCAGATCGCGTGAGCATCACGGCGAACGTGACCAAGATGAGAACCCCGCCCACGTAGACGAGGATCTGCATGGCGGCGATAAACTCCGCCCGCAGCATCACGTAGTGCACCGCGACGCTCGTGAGGGCTCCGCCCAGCAGCAGCGCGGCGTGGAACACGTCGCGCGCCAGGACGACCCCGAGGGCGAACGCCAGCGTAACCGCGGCGAACAGCCCGAACGCGATGGTAGGATAAACCATTGTGTTTGTCTCCTATGAGAACCCCTTTGAAGATTTCGAGACGTGCCCGCTACTGGTAGTCGACCTCGCCGTCACCCTCCCCGATCCACGCGCCGCGATCGGGATTGCGGGACTCCAGCGGGTCGATCCCCTTGTACCACGGGACGTTCTTGAGCTGTTCTTTGTTGAACACGAAGTCGTCTTTCGTGTCGGCGGTGAACTCGAAGTTCTGCGTCAACAGGATCGCGTCGACGGGACAGACCTCCTCGCAGAGCCGGCAGTAGATGCACTGCCCGATGTGGAGGTTGTACTGCTCACCGTTGCGCTGGTCGTCCTGAACGATCTGGATCGTGTCGTTCGGACAGACGTTCTCGCACTGCCGACACCAGATACACCGTTCCTGGCTGAACTTGTGGACCCCGCGGAACCGCGGGCTCACTTCGGGCGCGTCCTCCGGGTATTCCACCGTGAACGTATTCCCGTCCAGCGCGTGCTTCATCGTCGTCGCCATGGATTTCATGAGTCCAATCATGTTACGCGATCACCCCCACGATTACGGCCGTGAGCACCAGGTTCGCGAACGACAGCACCAGCATTCCCTTCCAGCCGATTTCGATCAGCTGGTCGATACGGACGCGGGGCAGCGCCGCGCGGGCCCACTGCGTGAACAGGAAGAAGCCCCAGATCTTCACCACGAACCAGATGAAGCTGATACTCTCCGGACCGGGCCCGGAGGCCCCGCCGAGGAACGTTACGGCGAGGATCGCCCCGCCGAGGAAGATGTGGACGAACTCGCCGAGGTAGAAGAGGACGAAGTACGCCGAGGAGTACTCCGTCTGGTACCCGCCGACGATCTCGGTCGGCGCCTCGGGGATGTCGAACGGATTCCGCCCGATCTCCGCCATGTTCGCCGTGAGGAACAGCACGAACGCGAACGGGTTCACGAGGGCGTACCACGACGGGATCGAGACGCCGGCGATCGTCACGAGCGTCTCCGTCTGCGCGCCGACGACGCCGCTCATCTGGAGCGTGCCGGAGAAGATCACGACCGACATCGCCGTGACGATGAGCGGGATCTCGTACGCGAGGTTCTGCGCGACGGCGCGGAGGCCACCGAGGAGCGAGTACTTGTTGTTCGACGCGTAGCCGGCCATCACCAGCGAGACCGAGGCGATCGACGCGAACGCGAACACCAGCGCGAACCCGACCTCGGGGTCCGCGAGGTGGAGGTTGATCGGACCGAGCTGGCCCATCGGGATCACGGAGAAGCCGAGCAGCGCCGACGACGGCAGGATGATCGGCGCGATGTCCCACGAGGGGCGGTCGACGCCCTCGGGGATGATCAGCTCCTTCGCGAGGAGCTGGATCGCGGCCGCCGGGATGATGAGCAGGCCGAACGGGCCGATCCGGTCGACCGCGATCCGGTCGGTGAACGCCGCCGTGATCTTCCGTTTCGCCCACGGGCCCGCGACGCCCGTGAACGCGAGGATGATGTTTCCGACGACGAAGGCGGCGACCAGCGAGGCCGCGACCTCGCCGATGACGCTGTCGAGCCCGAGCGTGTCGACGATGAACTCGGGGAACAGCTGTG
>NZ_NEWI01000250.1:0-2637 GCF_002135005.1 Halorubrum sp. SD612
CGTAAGCACCGCAGGAACGAGCGAAGCGAGTGACGAGGAGCGCAGCGAGCGTGCGCCCGCCTCGCGGCTGGGACTTCGGTGGTGGTCGTGTCGATCTGCGATTTATAAGCGAATACGTACAGCCTCGCGGCTGGGGCTCCGGTGGTGGTCGTGTCGATCTGCGATTTATAAGCGAATACGTACAGCCTCGCGGCTGGGGCTTCGGTGGAGTCCCCCTCGAGCTACTATCGGTTATTTATAAGCGAGCAGCTGGTGATTTGGCGGTGTCCGCCGCGGATCCGCGGTCAGTTATTTATAAGCGACCAACAACCGAATCGGCGACCGTCGCCGCCGCTCGGTTCGAGTGATAAACGACGCCGACCCGTCACCCGATTACTTATAAATAGTGCGCGGTTCGGTCGGCTTCGCGCCTGTCCGTTTATTGGAACCGCACGCCCAGATCGTGGAGCTTCTCGTTGTTCGAGGCGACGTTGATCAAAAGCGGTGTCAACCCCTCTATTTCGGGTGCGTTGGCGATTCCGCCCGCGTCGAGCGCGCGCAGCCCCTCGATCCCCTCGGCGACGTCCGCGACCGTCCGCTTCGCGTCCTCGTCGTCGCCGATGACGAGCGTGTCGACTCCGAGGTCGGCGTCGAGGTTCGCGAGCCGCGCCGCCGCGAGGTTGTGGAAGGCGCCGACGACGTCGACGCCCTCGGGCGCCGCGTCGGCGACGATGTTCGTCACCGAGCCCGCGCCGGGCCTGTGGTAGTGGAACCCCTCGTCGTCGCGTTTCATCCCCGTCGCGGGCGAGACCAGCACGTCGCCCTCGTCCAGCGACGCCGCCACCGCCTCGACGGTGTCGCCGACGTGGTACGGCGGGACCGCGAGGACGACGATCCGCGCGTCGGCCGCGACCGCGGCGTTCTCGCCGCCCGCGACGGTCGCGTCGAGCCCGCGGCTCTCCAGTTCGGTCGTGTACTCCTCGGCCTTGTTCTCGGCCTTTTCGGCGTCCCGCGACCCGATCGCGACCCGGTGGGGCGTGTCCGCCGCCAGCCGGAGCGCGAGCCCCTCGCCGATGTCGCCGGTGCCGCCCAAGATGGCGATTCGCATACGATCCGTGCGGTCGCTCGCGTCTTAGAGGTTGCGCGACCGGCCGTCTTCGCCACGGTCGAAATCGACGGATCCGCCGCGGTCGAAGCCGGGGGCTTCTTGTCCGAACGCGCGGAGGCGACGCGCATGGACGAGCAGGACCGCGTCGCCGCGTTCGTCGACGAGTACGGATTAGAGACCGACCTCGCCTACCACGCGCTCGACCTGGAGAGTGAGGTCGGCGAGATCGCGAAGGAGGTGACGACCTCGACGGGCTACGGGAGCGACCCGGACGCCGCCGCGATCGCGACCGACGAGGTCGGCGACGCGCTGTTCGCGCTGCTCGCGCTCGCCGAGGCGGCCGACGTCGACGCCGCCGCCGCGCTCGACGAGGCGCTGGCGAAGTACGAGTCGCGGATCGCGTCGTCGGGCGACCCCGGGTCCGGGCAGTAGCCGCCCGGGCGGCGACGCCGGACCCGGACCGGAGGGACGCGCGCGAAGCGCCGGTTCAAGTGCGTCGCGCGCCTACGGGGCCCATGCCCGACGCCCCGTCGCTCGCGCTGCGCTACGTCGCCTGCGACGCCTGCGAGACGGTGTTCGCGCGGCCCGACGACCCCGACGAGCCGACCGCCTGCGATCGGTGCGGCGCCCGCCCGCTCCGCGACCTCTCCGGGGTCCGGGGGCCGGACGCGTACTTCGCGCCCTGAGACCGGTCCGGGCCGCGGCCGCGAGCCTCGCGACCCCGGCGGAGCGGTCGCGCCGACCGGCCTACCGGCGGTCGTCCGGTTCCAGCTCTCCGGCCGCGATCGCGCGGAGTTCCGCCTCGGAGAGGCGCTCGATCACGGACTCGGGTATCCCGTCCGGAACCCCGGCCGGAACCGACCCACCGCCGTCGCTCCCCGCCGCTCCGGTCGCGCCGTCCGCCTCCGTCGGTCGCCGTCCGCCGTCCGCCCGAGACGCCCCGCGGGAGCCGTCGTCGCCGCTGCCGTCGACCGTCAACCGGCGCACGGTCCGTTCGACCTCCTCGACGGCCGCCGACTGGCGCTCGCTTTCGGCCGCCAGCTCCCGCATCTCCTCGGTGACGCGGTTCGACTGCTCGACCACCCCGTCGATCGTCGCGGCGATCTCCTCGGCGGCGGCGGCCTGCTCGTCGGTCACGTGCGAGACCTCGTCGATCCCGTCGGCCGTTTCCGTCACCGCCTCGGCGATGTCGGTGAGGTTCTCCGTCGCGTCGGCGACGCGCTCGCTCCCCTCGTCGACCCGTCCCGTCGTCTCCGAGAGGCTCTCGACGGTCTCCTCGGTGTCGGTGCGGATGCCCTCGACCATCGACTCGATGTCGCTCGCGTGTCGCTGCGACTCCTCCGCGAGCGACTTGATCTCGTCGGCGACGACGCCGAACCCGGCGCCCGCCTCGCCCGCCCGCGCCGCCTCGATCGAGGCGTTCAGGGCGAGCAGGTTCGTCTGGTCGGCGATGCCGTTGATCGCGTCGACGAACTCGTCGATCTCCTCGACGCGCTCCTGGAGCGCCTCGACGTCGGCCGCCACCTCGTCGACGGCGTCGCCGATGTCGT
>NZ_NEWI01000251.1:0-2631 GCF_002135005.1 Halorubrum sp. SD612
CCGGCATCGAGGAGACCGTCGCGTTCTACGAGGACGTCCTCGGCTGGCACACGGTCAAGCGGACCCAGAACTACGACGACCCCGGGACGCCCCACTACTACTTCTCGCCGACGCCGGAGGGCGAGCCGGGGACCAACGTCACGTACTTCGAGTACCCGGACTCGCAGGGGACGCCCGGCCCGGGGGCGAGCCATCACTTCGCGTTCGGCGTCGAGGACGAGGCGACGCTCCGCGAGTGGCGGGACCACCTCGAATCCCACGACGTGCGCGTCTCCGAGGTGAAAGACCGCACCTACTTCGAGAGCGTCTACTTCACCGACCCCGACGGGCTCGTCTTCGAGTTAGCGACTGAGGGCCCCGGCTTCGCCCGCGACGAGGACGAACCCGGCAGCGCGGTCATCGACCCGTTCGAGGAGGGCTACGAGAACTGACGGGGCGGGCGGACGCCGCGTCCGCCGTCTCACTCCCCCTCGACGAGCGCCGCGAACCGGTCGAGCGCGCGCCGACAGACCGGGACGTACGGGGCCGCGATCAGCGGGACCTCGATCGCCGCGCGACACCGGTCGGGCTCCCCCGCGTACCGCTCGACGCGGTGCCCGGTGGCGGGGACGCCGGCGACCGCCCAGTCCCAGCGGAACCGCGTCGCGGCCGTCACCCGGAACGGGACCCAGACGCCCGCGACCCTGACCCGTCCGGTCGTTCCGGTCTCGACGAACCGGTCCGCGCTCTCGACGCCGCTGACGGACGGGCTCCAGTCGGGCCACCGTCGGGTGTCGCGGAGCGCCCTCACCGTCGGTTCCGGCGGCGCGTCGACGTCGCGACCGACCGCGAGCGTCGCGCCCTCGCGGACCACCGAGCCGCCGTCGTCGCGGTCGAACTCTCTGGACGGGTCGCGGCTTCCGAACACGTCGAATCGCTCGGGTGCCGTACCCCTCATCGCTGCGGTTCGCCCGCCGAATTTGTACGAGCGTACGGTTTGGAACCCCACAGACGGCGGTAATTCGCGGTTCGTCCACCGGTCGAGCTCCCGCGCAGTCGATCCATATTAATACCTTATATGGTATCAAGACTCATTATCTCTTTCCACGAAGGGTTAATACGGGGGTCCGAGCTATCGCAGGTCAATATGGCAAGCGATCGCGACACCATGAAAGACGTCTCGCACACCGCACCGAACGACACCTCCGCCGACGCCGTCTGGGAGCGAGGACGAGGCCCAGTCGTGGAAGAGGAAGAGGAAGAGGAGTAACGCCGTCCGCCTTCTCTGAGCGTGTCCTCGTTCAGCCGGACAGCACCGCGTACGCGCCGGACCCCTCGAACGGTCCTCGGTTAGTCGGCGGCTCCGATCGGTCCGCGAGCGGACGACTCCCGACGTCCCGCCGACACCCTCTTTGGCGTTCCATTTAAATACCCCTCACGGTCGGCGTCTCACTGGGAGCGGCGGGGATCGCGGCGGTGTTCGTGTTACTGGCCTTCAGCGCGTTCTTCTCGAGCTCCGAGACCGCGATCTTCTCGCTGCCGGCCGAGTGGTTCGAGCGGCAGGCCGCCACGGGCGACCCGCGGGGAGCCGTCCTGAAGGGGCTCCACGACGACCCGCATCGGCTCCTGGTGACGCTGCTCGTCGGGAACAACGTCGTCAACATCGCCATCTCGAGCATCGTCACCGTCCTGATCGCCGGGTACCTCCCCTCCGGGGCGGCGATCGCGGCGACGACCCTGTGTACGAGCCTCCTCGTCCTCGTGTTCGGCGAGATCGTCCCCAAGGCGTTCGGCCTCGGGAACGCGGAGACGTGGTCGCTCCGGGTCGCGTCGCCGGTCCGGCTGGTCGAGCGGACCCTCTCGCCGATCATCACGCTGTTCGACGCGGCCACTCGGCGCATGAACGCGTACATCAGCGGCGACGCGAACATCGAGAAGCCGTACACGGACTGACTCTTCGGAGCCGTTCTCGCGGCTGATACCCGCGGGGGTGGGTTTAACCCGGGCGACGGCGGAGTCGGGCGCATGATCGAGGCCTCGGGGCTGCGGAAGACCTACGGCGACTTCGCGGCCGTCGTCGACAGCGACTTCGCCGTCGACGAGGGGGAGGTGTTCGGGATCGTCGGCCCGAACGGCGCGGGCAAGACGACGACGCTCAAGGTGCTCGCCGGGCTCGTCGAGCCGACCGACGGCGAGGTGACCGTCGCCGGGTTCGACGCCTCCGACCCCGAGATGCGCCGGCACCTCGGGTTCCTGCCGGAGGAGTCGCCGCTGTACGAGGAGATGACCGCGCTGTCGTACCTCCGCTTCTTCGCCGACCTCTACGACGTGCCCCGGGAGGTCGCCGACGAGCGGATCGGGGCCGCGCTCGACCGGCTCGAACTGGACCACCGCGAGCGCCGCCTCGGCGACGTCTCGAAGGGGATGAAACGGAAGGTCGCCATCGCGCGCTCGCTCGTCAACGACCCGGACGTGCTGGTGTACGACGAGCCGGCCTCCGGGCTCGACCCCGTG
Organism: Halorubrum sp. SD612; assembly: GCF_002135005.1. NCBI lineage: Archaea > Methanobacteriati > Methanobacteriota > Halobacteria > Halobacteriales > Haloferacaceae > Halorubrum > Halorubrum sp. SD612. Next base: position 2,494 of record NZ_NEWI01000251.1, read on the forward strand.
ACGACGAACTCCGTGCTGGCGTTCACCCGCGAGCTCCGCGAGACGGGCAAGACCGTCGTCTTCTCGGCGCACAACCTCTACCACGTCGAGTCCGTCTGCGACCGCGTCGTGGTGATGAACGAGGGCCGGATCGTCGCC
>NZ_NEWI01000252.1:0-2627 GCF_002135005.1 Halorubrum sp. SD612
CCATACAGTCGAAACAGAGGAAGAACTCCGAGCCGTCGGTGAGTTCGAGCGTCAGCCCCTGCGTCGACTCGAACGCGAAGTTCCACAGGTCGCCGATCCCGCCGGCGATCCGCACGGACCGCTCGCAGACGTCGCACGCCTCGGAGGCCATATGTGAACGCAACGGGGTCCGCGGGGTAAGGCGTGTCGCCTCGATACGTGTACGATGTTGACGAGTTCGGCGGAGTGGTCAGATAGCTCGTAGCGGCGGACGGATCGGTGAACGCCTCTTAAGATTCAGTCGTTTATTTATAAATAGATGCTAGCAAACTGGCGGACGACACCACCAAAGCCCCAGCCGCTTGCTTATAAATGGCTACCAGCAAGCCCACGGACGACACCTCCAAAGCCCCAGCCAGCGAGGCGGGCGCACGCTCGCTGCGCGCCTCACTCGGTCGCTATCGCTCCCTCGTTCGGTGCTTACGTCGCCTGCGCCCGCCTCGCCGGCTGCCCCTTTGAGTCCCGCCCCACACAGCACCGCAGCCTCACACCTCCCCAACCTCGCGGCTCACGGCTCGCGGCTTCGCCGCTCGCGTTCGCCGCGTCCCTCGCGCGTGCGACTCGCGGCCTGTCGGCCGCTCGTCGGCACGCGCCACCGCTCCGCATTTATAAATAAACGTCGTCGGTCACCGCGTTTCGGCCTCGATCACGTGCGCATCGCTTGGGTCAAATCCGACCGTGACCGCGCCGTCGAGGGGATCCACGGCCCGGACGAGCAGTTCGCGGTCACCCCAGTCGAGCGTGACGCGCGTCGTCTCCCCGAGGAACTCCGCGCTCGCGACGGTCGCGCGGAGGGCGTTCTCGCTGGCGAGGGCGGCGGTCTCGTCGCCTGCCGCTCCGTCCGCACTCGCGACGCGGAGGTGTTCCGGGCGGACGCAGAAGGCGACTCGGTCGCCGACCTCGGGGGGTCGGGTCGCGGTCGCGTCTCCCTCTTTCTCCTCGTCGCTCCCGACAGCGACGCGGAGCGTCTCGTCGCCGCCGTCGACGTCGACCGCGAGTTCGTTCTCCGCGGGCGCGTCGACCACTCTTCCGGCGAACACGTTGTTGTCGCCGACGAACTCGGCGACGAACCGGGTCGCGGGCTCGCGGTAGACCGTTCTGGGGGGCGCCACCTGTTCGGGCGTCCCGTCGTTCATCACCGCGACGCGGTCGGAGACGGCCAGCGCCTCCTCCTGGTCGTGGGTGACGTATATCGTGGTGATACCCAGCTCGGACTGGATCCGCTTCACCTGCGCGCGGAGCCGCTCGCGGAGGCGCGCGTCGAGCGCGCTCATCGGCTCGTCCAGGAGGAGCACGTCGGGACCGGGCGCGAGCGCCCGCGCCATCGCGATCCGCTGCCGTTGGCCGCCGGAGAGGCTCTCGGGGTCGCGGTCGGCGGCGTCCGGCAGGTCGACGAGTTCGAGCAGCTCCGCCACGCGCTCGTCGCGCGTGACGCCCTCGGGCGGCTCCGCGAAGTTGAGCCCGTAGGCGACGTTCTCGCCGACGGTCATGTGCGGGAACAGCGCGTAGCTCTGGAAGACGACGCCCACGTCGCGGTCCTCGGGGGGGACGCCGGCCATCGGCTCGCCGCCGAACCGGACCGTCCCGCTCGTCGGCTCCTCGAAGCCCGCGATCAGCCGGAGCGTGGTCGTCTTCCCGCAGCCGGAGGGGCCGACGAGCGTGAAGAACTCCCCCTCGCGCACCCGGAGGGTCACGTCGTCGACCGCGGCGGCGTCGCCGTAGCGCTTCGTCACGCCGTCGAGCTCGACGGCGACCGGGTGGCCGTTCTCCGAAGCCGCCGGCGGCTCAGAGCCCACGGTGTTCACCCCCGAGCCGCTCGATGACGACGAAGCTGAGGCCGGTGACGACGAGGAGGACGACGCCCATGGCGGTCGCGGGTCCGAGCCGCCGCCCGATGAACCGTTCGATCGCGACGGGCATCGTGTACGCGTCGGCGCCGGTCGAGAGCACCACCGTCGAGGTGAACTCGCCGATCGAGACCGCGAACGCGAACGCCGCGCCCGCGACGACCGCGGGCCAGACGAGGGGGAGCTCCACGTCCCGGACCACCCGCGCCCGCGACGCGCCGAGCGCCCGCGCGGACTCGACGAGCGACCGGTCCAACCCGTCGAGCCCGGGCGAGACGGTGCGCACGACGAACGGGTACCCCGACACCGCGTGCGCGACGACGATGGCGACCGCGCCGCTCGCCGCGATCCGCCACCCGGCGATCTCGACGCCGAAGACGAGCCCCCGGAGGAGCCCGAGCCCGACGATGATCCCCGACACCGCCAGCGGCGCCATCGCCGCGGCGTCGACCAGCGTCCGCCCGCGGTACCGGCGCGTGGTCAGCACCGCGACGACGACGCCCATCGGGAGCGCGAGCAGGGTCGCGGCCGCCGCGAACGCGAGCGAGTTGTAGATCGCTGGCAGCGGCCGCACTTGGAACGCCGCGCCCGTCCGCTGACGCTCGATCAGGAACCGGTAGTGGTCGAGCGTGAGCGCGCCGTCGCCGCCCGTCACGGACGCGAGGACCATCGACGCGATCGGCGCGAGGAAGACGAGCCCGGCGACGACCGCGTAGGCGGCCAGCCCGGCCCGCGGCAACA